>JAEUSQ010000059.1 GCA_016788705.1 Bacteroidetes Order II. bacterium | reverse complement strand
CTACAATGGTACCACTATGGTGTGCGTTGGTACGATCCGCAACTCTCCCGCTGGCACACGATAGACCCCGCCGAGGAGTTCCACACGCCGTATGCCTACGTCGGCAACGACCCCGTGAATCTCGTGGATCCGGATGGGGCGCAGACATGGACGGTGACACAAAACGACAACGAACGAAGCTATCGGTGGTGTGGAACGTGTGACCCCACGGCCAGCAATGCCATCAAGCCCGGAACCGTTGTCCATAATATCTCCATTGCCGTGCCAAGTGGGGAACGAACGGGAAAAAGTAGCCTGACGTTTTTGGATCACGGGAAGACCGCACCGTATTTTCCCGATCATACCGCCCAGTTAAATACCATTGCCGGTGTGGTGGAGGCCATTGCCTGGGCGATGGTTACTGTTGGAAACCCCCCGCTTTCAGGTGGATTTGGTGGTGGTTTGGTAAAAAGTACGCGTGTCCTGTCAAGCAGTAGAGCACTGAGTGCTGGGCCGCGTCTTGCATCCAGGGGGAGTCAGGTTGCTGCGGGGGCCACTAAGACGGGAGGTAACCTTTGGAAGGTAGGTGCATACAATGAATTACAAGGTCTTGAAGCTGGATTACAAGCACATCACGTTGGTCAAAAAAGCTTGATGAGTAAATTAGTTCCGGGAAACAGTCCAGCAAATGCCCCTTCAATATTAGTTCCTGAAATCGGACACGTTGATATAGTCCCATTTTCACGGACACAGAGTTAAGTTAGATTTGTGCCCGGCTAAATCAGACCACCTCATGGGTAAGGTTGCGAATGCGACACGATAAGCGTAGCATATTGGTTCTGTGATCCTGTACTGCACTTGGCCTATTCTGTTAAATGGTGTATATTTGTATTATGTCTTTACCAGATGTAATTGCTATCCTTGTGTATGTCTCATAAAATCATCCTTCCGCGTCTTGGTGCGATCGTGGCTGCAACGGTTTGGATCAGTCTTTCCGAATTTATCCGCAACGACGTCCTATTCAAGTCCTACTGGGTTACGCACTATGCCTCGCTGGGTTTAACCTTTCCTTCTAAGCCCATTAATGGTGCGGTTTGGGGGCTTTGGTCTTTCTTACTTGCCATTGCACTTTCGGCCCTTTTGCGACGGTTTTCTTTTATTGAGGCCATTTTTTGGGGCTGGTTTATGGCATTTGTTTTGATGTGGGTGGTTCTTGGAAACATGAATGTATTGCCGTATGACCTACTGGCGTTTGCGGTCCCACTGAGTCTCGTTGAAGTATCCGGTGCGGTATGGCTCATCCATCACATCCATCCAGCATCATCCAAAACAGAACAGCGCCAGCCATGAACAAGCCTGCAAATATAGACGATTATATCGCACAATTTCCGGAGGCCACCCAATCCATTTTACAAGACATGCGGATGTTTATTCGCACCCTTCTACCAGATGCGACCGAGGCCATTTCGTATGGCATCCCAACTTGGGTACTCAATGGCAATTTGGTACACATTGCTGCCTATGAACGGCACATCGGGTTTTATCCTGCGCCGTCGGGCCTTGAGGCGTTTAAAGCAGACTTGGCCGGGTACAAAAAGGGCAAAGGTTCGGTACAGTTCCCGCTAGATCGCCCGATGCCCTGGGAATTGATTGAACGGATGGTGCAATGGCGGAAGGAGGAGCAGTTGGCCAAGAAGACCCCAAAAAGCAAAAAGTAAAATGGAGTCTCCCAAAATCATAGAGAGAACTGGTTTTTTACTTGCAGGTAGCTCTCTTATGATGTGCCTGAACCAAGATCGGACGCCGGAGCTCTGGCGCTCATTTATGCCACTTCGCAACCAAATTCCATACCGCACCGATGACGGGTTGTACGCCCTTCAGCACTATGCGCCCAATTGGTCTGTTGTTTGCCCTGACCCACAGGCCGAGTTCGAGAAGTGGGCTGCGGTCGCCGTCTCCCAAGAGGGCGTACTCCCTTCTGGTCTGGCATTTTTAAACGTTCCGGGTGGGCTATATGCGGTTTTTCGGCATCAAGGCCCTGCGCATACCTTCCTGCAAACGGCGCATCATATTTTTGTAGATTGGATGCCGTACTCTGGTTATACCACCGATGACCGTCCCCATTTTGAAATCCTCCGCGAGGGGTATAATCCATATGATCCTGTGGCAGAAGAAGATATTTGGGTCCCCATTCGGGTGGTTTCGTAGGTTGGCTTGCGTGTTGTAATAAAAAAGCCCGTCTGAAAGACAGGCCGATCGGCTTCATCAGGTTGTGCCAGCCTTATACAGGTTTAATAAACCGCGCCAGTATCGCAGCAACAATTGTCCAAGCGCCTATATCATACACACAAGTCATCATCCAGTAGGCCCACGGTTGGAAGTACCAGATCGGCATTCCCAGTGTACTCCATACTGCTGAAGCAATACCAAAAAGCAAAACCGTCCGGAATCGTTTTGCATAAGTGTCTAATTGTGGCAATTGCGATAAGACCCAGCCCACGAAAAGCCAAACGAGCAACATATGGAACAAGCCTTGTAGCATCACACCGGGGCCCATTGCCTCTGCTCCTTCGCTTCGGAAGTGAAGGGTGGCCAAGGGGCCTTCGCGGTGTTCGCGCATAAAGCCATCTATATCGTGCATCTGATCGGGTATAAAATAGGTTCCGGTTTCAGCAAGGTTTTGCTTCAACATCTCTCGGATGGCGGTGTTTTGTTCTGGTGTAGCGTGCTTCATCGCTGGCTGGCTTATGGGTGTAGCCCAAAATAAAAAGCCCCACATAAAAGTGGCTATCGCGGAAATGAGTCCGCCCAATGCAATGTTTTTCATCTGCGTTAAGAATTTAGCTAAAGGGAAAGATGCGTATATATTACGGCATCCCTGTTCAATAGAAGGATACGCATTTTTCATGCCAAAACCAATGTTCATCCTTGTTAATAATAGACTTACACATATGTGGTCATCCATGAACGTGTTACGCCCTATTTGTAATGGCCGGGATTCCCCTTTATCTTGTTCCTTCCGTATCCATCCTAAACGGCGCCTGTATGAGAATTTTGTTGCTCCTTCTTTTTTTTCTAATTAGCCCACTTCTTCGTGCCCAAGCCGTGTTGGAGAACCTGACCTTTCGGATGCAGTTGGATGCGCGTGGGCGGGTGATATCCTTGTTCGACAAGACACAACAACACGAATATGCCCATCGAGACACTGTTTCTGTGCTGATGCAAGTTCGGCATATAGATCATACTTGGCAGGCGCCATCCGCCATGAAGTGGAATGCCCGGAACAAAGTGCTTTCCCTCTTTTTCCGACCAAGCCCGATTCGGGTGGACATTCGGGTGGAGCAAAAATCCACGCATCTGGTATTTGAAGTAACAAAAGCAACGCCTGCCCTTCAGATAGACCGGGTACTTTGGGGTTCATTCGCCACCACCATCCGAGAAACCATAGGAGAGATTGTGGGGGTGGTTCGCAATGACCAATTTGCGATTGGCATTCAGGCACTCAACCTCAAGACCATAGGCGGATACCCCAAAAATGACGAGGGGTACGACGGTTCACGAGGCTCCACCGCTTTGCCTACACGTTGGGGCAGTACGTTGCAGGCTTATTCCATCAACCGGTCGCGTCCTCGCTTTGCAGATGTATGGAATGGTGTTTTTAAAAATATGCCCATCGAGCCTTTGGAAAAGGAAACGGTAACGGGTTCTAAAATTGCATTATTCGGTGTTCCGGGAGGCGAGGCATTAGACACCATTGGTGCCATTGAACAGGCAGAAGGGTTGCCACATCGGGTTTATAAAGGGGTTTGGATTAAGAAATCCCCTCAAATGGGCCGATCCTACATCATTTCCAATTTCAACGAAGCGCAGGTGGACGAAATGATTGCCTATACCAAGCGGTCAGGTCTGATGTCGCTCTATCATGAAGGCCCTTTTAATACGTGGGGTACTTATGCCTGGAACCCCCTCTTTTTTCCGAATGGAACGGCAGGGGTGAAAAGGGCGGTCGAGAAAGCCCATGCGGCTGGCATTCATTTTGGTGTGCATACCCTAACCAATTTTATTCATCCAACCGATCCTTATGTTTCACCTGTTCCGGATAAACGCTTGGTCAAACGTGGGAGCAGCACCCTCGCCGAATCCATTTCTGCCGATGCCACCTCAATCCCCATTGAAACACCAACGTATTTTGATTATAACCAAGATAACTGGCTACGGCTGATACGTATTGGCGATGAATTGATCCGGTATAGGGCTGTTTCAAAAACCGCACCTTATCAATTATTGGATTGCCAGCGCGGCGCTTTTGGGAGCACGGCAACGGCACATCCAAAAACTGCCGAAGTAGCCAAATTATTTGATCACGCCTACGAAGTGGTTTTTCCCAACCTCTCGTTACAACACGAGATTGCCCGAAAGCTGGCACAACTGTTTAATGAGACAGGCATTGACCACCTAGACTTTGATGGGCACGAAGGGGGCGCTGCAAGTGGGCAAGGGGACTATGGCATCGAGGCGTTTTCTAAAGTATTTTACGATAACGCAAAGCATTTTGTGGTGAATGGGACCAGTAATTCCAAACACTTCTACTGGCATATGAATACGTATTGTAATTAGGGAGAACCTTGGTATGGCGGCTTTCGGGAAAGTATGCAAGAATACAGGATCAAGAATCAATCGCTCTTTGAACGAAATTTTATGCCCAATATGTTGGGCTGGTATCTGATGACGGCCACCACTTCGCTTTCGGAAATGGAGTGGATGCTGGCACGAGCAGCGGGTTATAAAGCAGGTTTTGCGATGGTGCTTCGCGTAAACGACGCCCAAAAAAACCCCTTAACGTCCGTGTTATTAGACGCTATTCGCGAATGGGAACAGGCACGCCTTTCCCATGCTTTTAGTGATGAACAACGCGAACGCCTGAAAAACCCTGAGAATGAATTTCACCTTAGAAAAATAGCCAATAATCAATGGGAACTGTATCCATTTCACTCGTCTCCTTCCTTCCAGCACCAAAAACGAGACCTACAGCCCGGAGAACCCACGGCCAGTAGTTTTCAGGTAACAAACCCCCATGAAAGCCAACCTTTGCAATTTCGGCTGGAAGTCCTCGCATCCAACACCGAAACCGGAGAATCCGGCGCCATCGAACATCCGGTGTTGGTACTCAATCGGTCGGCGGAGTTAAGGCTGCCTGTTAGCCTTCAACCCAATGAAAGCGTGGTGGTGGATGGTACGCCGCTTGTCCGGATTTATGATGCGAAAGGCCGCCAGCGTGCTACCCTAACCCTGCCAATGCCCCCCCCTTCGTTGACGAATGGAGTGAATCAAATATCATTGGAGGCTTCTTTCCGAGGGGAGGCCTATTCGGTTGTGCAAATTAGGTTTAAAACAAAAGGGCCACCAGAATCGGTTCAACCCCAATAAATTTCGGACAAGCTATGATGTGTTATATTTTTCGGACCGATGTGCCCCAAAGCCGTCGGCGTCGTTTAGGATGTCATCTAACGTAAATCCATGATACTGAAATCCGAAGCCATTGTCCTGCGCCGTATGAACTATGGCGAAACAAGCCAAATTATTACCCTTTTCACGCGAAAAAAAGGCAAGGTTTCGGTTTTAGCGAAGGGGGCAAGGTCCCTCAAAAGTCGCTTTGGGGCCACGTTAGAGCCTCTTTCGTATATTCAGGTGGTTTATTACCACAAGCCTACACGGGATCTACAAACACTGAGCGAAACCACCCGACTACACCCCTTTTACGACCTGCTCCGTGATCCGGCTAAAACCGCATTGGCATTTCAGATGGTGGAACTGGTGGATGCCGTTTCCGAAGCAGAGGCTATCAATATCCCGCTCTTTACCTTGTTATTAGAAGTACTTGCCACCTTGAATGATGCGACACAACATGCCGATAACATTTTGTTTTATTTTGAGTTAAGACTTGCCGTTCTGTTTGGCGTTGCACCCCACATTGAAAAAACAACCGTGGAAGCCGTGGGCGAAGAAGGGGGCTGGTTTTTGCTGGAGCAGGGAGCCGTTCTACCAGCGCATACCCCAATTCAAGGTATCGCGAAACGTGCCAGTCGGGCGGCCTTGCGTGCCTTGGCCATCCTTGCTTTGGCCCCTTTAGAAACACTGCTGAGATTTGCACTTAATCCGCAAACCCAAAGCGAGGTACGACAACTCATAGATGCCTATCTGGCCCACCATTTTGAAGGCTTGCACCGATCCCGTACCCGCGACGTATTGGCCCAAATGAACGCCTGATCCACCCTAATTTTATATTTAACATATGTGTGCCTCCTGAAAATGCTTGACAAGACCATTGAAATAATGTATTATATATGTAAGACACAAGTAAAAGCATTGTCATACCAAACCGCCATGATAAATCGCAACCCCCTCACTCCCAAACAAATGGCTTTTCTGCAATTCTTGCAGGATTATGTTCGCGAGACGGGCTTGTGGCCCACGTATAACGATATTTCAGACCGCTTTGACTTCCGCTCCCCAAACAGTGTGACCCAAAACCTGCAAGCCTTGCAAAAAAAAGGATACCTTCGGAAAGATCTTAATGGATACCAATTAACCACGCCCGAAGAAGAACGGCAAAGACGCAAAATCCGGATTCGAGGCGTTATTACTGCTGGTTGTTTGCAAGAAGCGGTTGAGGAAAATTTGGGAACCATTACGATAGACCTGCTCAACCGTCATCGGTATAATCGTATGTTTGCCCTCCGCGTGAAAGGTTCTTCGATGATTAATGCAGGTATTCAGGATGGGGATTTGGTCTTATTAATAGACGAAGACATTCCAAATGGCGGTATTGGAGCCGTTTTATATAATGGACAAACAACCTTAAAACGTATATATACTGACGAACAGGGCCTCCACCTGGTTCCGGCAAATGATGAGTTCCCCGGCGTAAAAATCCACCCAGCCCTCTTCGAGGAAGTTCGGGTACTGGGCCGATACATAGGGAGGGTGAACCACTCCGGCAGAATGGTTATGGCTGCTGCGGCTTAAACGATCAACCTTTTCTTTTACCATGATTAACAGAAAACAACTCACGCCCAAGCAACAAGAAGTGCTGCACTACATAAAAAACTATGTTCGATCCAGTTCTAATTGGCCGACATATGGAGATTTGGTAGATGAATTTGGGTTTCGGTCTCCCAACAGCGTTACCCAAAACCTACAGGCGCTTGTAAAAAAAGGGTATCTTGTCCGAGATGGAAACGGATACCATTTCCCGCATCAGGAATTGGAAATACCCCTTGTCTCGCGCGGCATTCCGGTGTCTGGGATTATTACAGCGGGTGCCTTGCAAGAAGCCGTGGGTGAGGACTTGGGCGATCTGACGTTAGAAGATTTGTTTCCGAAATTAGAGCGGATGTTTGCCCTCCGTGTGAAGGGTAATTCCATGATTGAAGCGGGTATCTTGGATGGTGACTATGTTTTGTTGTCGCAAGAAACCGATTTACCCAATGGAACAATTGGTGCGGTTATGGTAGATGGGGAAACCACCCTTAAACGGGTATTCCGTGAGTCAACCGGATTGCGACTGGAGCCTGCCAACCACGAATTGGAAGACATCCTTGTGGATAAGCAGCGCTTTGAATTTGAAGATGTGCAAATAATTGGTCGCTACATTGGCCGTATTGGGAAAGACGGTGCGATGATGACCATCGGTGGCCCTTAAGGAAGCAATACGGGAAAGAACTTGTTGCCACCACAAAAGCCGAACAAATGTGTTCGGCTTTTTTTTACACTTTTTAACCAGATGGCTCGGAATTCGTCCAAGCACCGTATATTAATCATGTGTTTCTCCCCCCTCAACGCCTACATTATCGTCTATGAAAGCCATGATTTTTGCTGCCGGACTGGGCACGCGCCTGCGTCCGCTAACAGAATCTGTTCCTAAAGCATTGGTCGAAGTAAATGGAACGCCATTGCTTGGCCTGATTATTCTTCGCTTGAAGCGATTTGGATTCAAGGATCTCATCATCAATGTCCACCACTTTCCAGACATGATTGTGGATTATTTAGCCGAGCATGACAACTTTGGGGTCAATATCACCATATCGGACGAGCGAGAGGCCCTTTTGGAAACGGGTGGTGGGCTTCAAAAGGCGGCGTGGTTTTTTGACGATGGCAAACCCTTTCTGGTACACAATGTGGACATTTTGTCTGACTTAAACCTGCTGGAAATTTATGAGGACCACATCAAAAGTGGTGCCTTGGCAACGTTAGCAGTTAGTGGCCGCAAAACCTCGCGGGTGCTTTTGTTTGATGAGCAAGAAGTGTTGTGCGGCTGGCGTAACCTGAAAACAGGCGAGGAAAAATGGGCGCGACCAACTCCGGGGTCTTGTCGAGAGCGCTCGTTTAGTGGCATACATGTCATTTGCCCAGAAATTTTTTCAGAAATCTCGCAAACAGGACGTTTCTCCATCATAGACACCTACCTTGAGTTGGGAGGGCGTTTTCCGATTAAAGCGCATTATCACGATGAATCACATTGGATGGATGTGGGCAAGCCAGAAACATTACAACAAGCGGTTGGACTTTTGGCCAAAATAGAAGCGATTGGGTGAGCACAACTTAGGCTAATCGTTTCGGAAGTGTTTCAGCTAAAATATTCCTTTGTGTTGTTTGGTGGCGTATTTATTGCCTTTTTAGTTCCCAAATCCTACCCAAGTTCAACATTGCTAATGGGTTATCTCCTGCCGATTTGGTCACCCGTAGGGTAAAGGCGTCTTTGGCCCATTGTGTGATCCCGGTTTCAAAAGACATTAACCTTCCATCGGGCATGGTCAGGTTCCAGAGACTCAATCGCAGATCATCGTCCCCCCAATAACCGCCCCCAAAAGCACTGAACAACAGAGGCATTGCCGTCCCCGAATGGAAGGTAAGACGGCCACCTGTTTTGCTTTTATACACCTCTAATGTTCCCCAATGTCCTGCAGTTCCATCAATGGTATGAATGTCCCATTTTCCGGCAATCTCACATTCAAAACCATCACAAGGCAACTCGCCCGAATCACAGCCCGCAACTACCGAGGCCAGAAGCAGTAAGAAAAACCATTTACTCATTGTTTTCGCATCGTCAAGGTCAATTTGTCGGTATAGGCTTCGTTTGGACCCACCTTATAATACGACCAAACCTGTTCTTGTGCGGTATTTTTCTCAACTGTCCAAGCTCGGTCACACCCAATGAGGCTGCTGCACTCCGAGAGAATGAAAATGACACGTTTTGCGGTGGCATCCACGCTAAACGAGCCTTGTCTGGGCATTGGGACTGCTCGAACAGGGCCAGAAAGGGGGCCGTTATAGGTGAAGTCATTGCAATAGGTAAGGGCGCCACCTAAGCCCTCTCCGCAAACGGGGCCTTTAAACGCAACAAAAGTACCCGCGTTTTCTTGCCGGAGTAAGGTCTGCGTGGTACCATTTTGCAGAATAGAAATATGATTCAATTCTGTGATGTCCCATGTCCCCAGCATTTTAGATATATAACGTTCTTTCGGCGCGTCGAAGAGGTCACAACCCGAAAAGAAGCAGATAATGGCCAAGCCAATACATGATAGCCGTAAGTCCATGATTTTCTTCCTAAAATTAAAAATATCAACGGGTTAATAAGATTTCTACTCCGATAGAAATCCGCATGCCGCGAAAGTTACCTTCGGTGATGGCATTTCCTTCGTCCACACCCAAGCGATCTTTGACCCAAAAGTCAAATTCACGCGGGAAGTCATTGGAACGGTAGCGACTGGTGTCGTAATCGGTCATGTTGATAAAGTCGCCTCCGGGAAGCCAGACTGGAAAAGCCACTTGAATGGGAATGATCACCCGCTTTCCGAGTTGTAAACCGGCAGAAACCCCTGCCATAATTTCGGGTGTGGACACCTCGTAATAACCGTTAATGTCAAATTCATAACCAATACTACGCGAACCATCCTGATAAACAGTATAATAGGTGATGGTGCTGTTGCGAAATTGCCCCTGCATCAGCGCATTCAGGAAGCCACGTTTGCCGCCAACGCCCACTTCTATTAACACATCGCGGTTCACGACATCTAAATCCAATTCATTTTTGAGGCCCGTACCCAATGTAGCAGATCGTGGTATATGATGTTTTCCCGTTTGGTATTGAAAAGCCATTGCCAATTTGCTGCCCGCCAATCCGGAACCTCGGTAACCCACTCGAATTACCGGGCCGGGTAATGCCTCTGGAAAAGAAGCATATTTGGCTTTGATATTCGCTGCATAATATGTATTAAACGATTCGACAAAGGAGTTAAGGCTCGCGCTATCTATCCGATCAATACCATAGGCAGCACCAACGGCGAGACCGCCAAAAGCAGATTGGGCATGAAGTAACGCGAATGAATGGAGTAACAACACAACGAGTAATGTTGATCTCATGGGTATGTAGATTCAGTGAACGGAAAGGGAAGAGATGCGAAGAATACTCTTTTTAGCCGTCAATGTCAAGTTATATTGTGTTTTCGTGAACGAGGACATCCATAATCGTTTTCCGACCGAGAAGATTGTTCTGAAGTGGGGTATAGCCCTTAAACTCGGCCCAAATAGAGGCAAAGAAAGTTAAGGTTGTTCTGGGTGTTGATTGGAGGCCGAAGGCTCGATGTATATTTTGCGGTTTGGGTAATCTACGGTCAGTTTATGGCCTAATAGCAATTTTCCGCCGATACTGCCGTCAAAGTCGTTGCGTGCAAAATCGCCAGTTTGTGTAATTTGGATCCGGCTGAGTACGTTTTGATATGTTGTCATGCCAATTAAGTAGGCTGTGTCAGTTAGTTTATGTTAAGCATTTTGCAAAATGGATTCCCGTTTTCGCGAGAATGACGTACTCGGCAATCAAAAGCCCATCATGCCTAACTTGATTGGGCATCCATATCATAAACTATCCAAAAGAACCTACTTAGCCTCAATGGTTGCTGATTAAAAACGTCATCAGGCACATTGGGGATAGCAGAAATAATGTTTTGGACGATTCGCGCTATTCGCGACATTGCCCGGCCATCGGCAACGGAAATAAACTCAACGCCCAATGCTGGCTGATAATCGGATAATCGGTACGCAATAAGGTCGCCAAGCCCGACAACGTAAAGGACAATTCGACGGCAAAAGTTACCAAAATTGCTTAGGTAAGTAAGACTTGGCTTGTTCAAAGGCTTTTTCTAAATCTTTTCCACGCGGACTTATACTCGATAAGCAGTTGGCCTTTCCATATAAGGTCTATAAAGCCTTGTTTTTGATTGGGCTTGCGGACGTTCTGCTCAAAGGTGGCCACCTACTGACGAGCAATGCCAAAAATGTTAAAAAAGCGATCCCAAAACGACTTGGCTGCTGCATCTTTGTTTGTATCACTTTCTGATTCCTTAGAAAAAGCCACCGTACGTTGTTTGATTTCATTCCAAGAGAGGGTCATAAGACAAGGCTATGTTGAATAAGGGATCAAGTCGCTAAATTTCCGGTGGAAACGAATTGGTTATCTATCAACCGCGTTTGGCCAATATACGCTGCAACTGCCACCAAATAATCGGTCTCTGGTTGTAAGTAGACAGGACGTTGGAGTTGCTCGGTGTCCACCACTTCGGCATATTGAACCGATACACCCGCCACCGATTCCATCACCTCGCGCATGGCGTTCTCTACCAGGGCGGGGTTTCGTTCTCCGCCAGCAATCAGGTCGCGCCCTAAAAAAACGGCCTTAGAAATAACCGATGCTTTCTGGCGGTCTGCTTCGGTGAGATACCGATTTCGGGAAGACATGGCCAAACCATCTGCCTCGCGCACGGTTGCCATGCCCACCATCTCGATGCCAAAGTGCAGGTCGCGCACCATCCGCCGAAGGATTAAAAATTGTTGGGCATCCTTCAGGCCAAAAACCGCTACGTGTGGCCGACAAGCCAAAAAAAGCCGTGCCACTATGGTGGTGACACCCCGGAAATGCTCCGGACGAAACGGGCCGCAAAGATGCGTATCTAACCCCACAACATACACCCATGTCTGGTCGTTAGGAGGATACATCTCGATAACGGAAGGGGTAAATACGCCCGATACCCCCCGCTCAGAAAGGGCCGAAAGGTCTGCTTCTAAGGTTCTTGGGTAACGACTGAAATCCTCGTTCGGGCCAAATTGTGTCGGGTTTACAAAAATGGAGACCACCACTTTTTCGGCATGGCGGCGGGCTTCGTCCACCAAACGTAAATGACCTTCGTGCAATGCGCCCATGGTGGGGACAAGCGCCAAACGAAGGCCTGATTGCTGGATACTGGAGGAAAAAGACTGGACTTCGGCAACGGTTTGAAAGATTTTCATATAGGAGGGAACGTTTTGACGGTGAATTCAAGCAGGCATACGTACCTTTTTTAATTGCGCCGGAATGCGCTTTCAATAATCAACAATAATGATATTCAGACCCTATAATCCAGACTGTTATGAGTGAATTTCGTATTGAACGGGACTCTATGGGCGATGTCCAGGTTCCGGCATCTGCTTGGTATGGCTCACAAACCGAACGTGCTAAGCATAATTTTCCCATCAGTGCCCTGCGCTTTCCACGCCGCTTTATCGAGGCATTGGGCATTGTTAAAAAATCCTGTGCCATTGCCAATGAAAAAATAGGTTTATTGGATGCCGAAAAGTCTGCGGTAATTCAGGCCGCTTGTGATAAAGTCATCGCGGGTGAAATGGATGCCGAATTTGTCTTGGATATTTTCCAGACAGGCTCCGGCACCTCAACCAATATGAATGCCAACGAGGTGATTTCTAATCTTGGCACGGTGGCAATGGGAGGGGAACGCGGGGGCAAACTCATTCATCCCAACGACCACGTAAATATGTCGCAATCCTCGAACGATGTAATCCCAACAGCCATGCACGTGGCAGCGCGGGTGGCCATCGAGCAGGAACTGCTCCCCGCCCTAACGACCTTCGAGGAATCGCTAAAAGCCAAAGCCGAAGCCTTTGATCATGTGGTTAAAAGTGGTCGTACCCATCTCATGGATGCCACGCCCGTTCGGTTGGGGCAGGAATTTGGTGGATATGCTGCACAAATCGCCAAAGCCCGCACCCGTATTAAACATGCTTCGGAAGAACTCTCGGAACTTGCACTCGGTGGAACAGCTACCGGAACGGGGATCAACTGCCCGCCTGCTTTTCCCGTGAATGCCATTGCGGCCATCTCCGAACAAACCTTTATCGCCTTCCACGAGGCCGAAAACCACATGGAGGCGCAGGCTTCCAAAGATGCGTATGTCTCGGTGGCTGGCGCCCTAAATGCGCTTGCGGTTTCGGTGATGAAAATCGTCAATGACATTCGTTGGCTCGGTTCTGGCCCAACCAGCGGCCTCAGCGAAATCTTATTGCCCGACCTTCAGCCCGGCTCTTCTATCATGCCCGGTAAGGTAAATCCGGTGATGAGCGAGGCCCTGATGATGGTTTCTGCACGGGTGCAAGGCAACCTGACAACCATTACCGTCGGCGGGCAAATGGGGAATTTTGAGTTGAATGTGATGATGCCTGTTATGGCATATGCCATGCTCGAAAGTGTCTCTATTTTGTCTAATGGTCTCGATGCCTTCCGAACGAAATGTCTTGATGGGATTGTGGCAAACGAAGCCCGTTGTAAAGAATTACTGGAACTCAATCCCTCAATTGCGACCGCCCTCAACCGAACCATCGGCTATGACATGGCCGCCAAAGTGGCCAAACAAGCAGCCAAAGAACACAAATCCGTTCGTGTGGTGGTAAAAGAATTGGGCTTGTTGACCGATGAAGAACTGGATGCTGTCTTGGATGTGCGGAGTATGACCGAGGCGGGAATTCCAGGAAGCTAATGCCCACTTTTCGGGTTTCGATTTGGAAAGAAAGGCTTTCTTGGAGGGAGTCTTTTTTTATCCCAAACACAATATTGGCCGTAGTAAGGCCGTTTCTCCTTCGCTACGATTCATGTTCTGTGGTTTGGAACATCAGACATGCGTCCGAATTCGTTCAGACGCATGTCTTTGGTTTTGTACCTGAAACCCAAGCCACATTTTTGCGTGAAAGCAACCATCTTGTAAACTCTAACCATTCAAAATCTTAACCCATAAGCTATGAAAGACATGAAGCGAAAAGTGCTCATGGGGATCCTGGTAGCGGTCTCCGCCTTTGGCGGTGGTATGGCATTTACCGCCGGTTCCAAATTTTTTGCGCCCAACGAAGTCCATGCTGCTTCCGAAATACCCACGCCGGAAGACCTTGGAAATGCATTTTCTGCGGTTGCCGAAGCCGTTAATCCTGCCGTAGTACAAGTGATCCCCACCCAAAAAGTAAAAGGCATGGCCAATCCGTTTGGTGGCAACTCGCCTTTCCGCTTTTTCTTCGAGGAACAAGAAGAAGGCGGTGAAAACAGTCCTCCCCGCTCCCGCGACCAATTCCAACAAGGGCTTGGTTCCGGCTTTCTGATCCGGGAAGATGGTTATATTGTGACCAATAACCACGTTGTTAAAGATGCAACCGAATTGGAAGTGAAAACCTTCGATAGCAAAACCTATAAAGCGAAGGTCATTGGTACGGATGCGAGCAACGACCTCGCCGTGATCAAAATCGAAGGTAGTGGCTTCCCAACCGTCCAATTGGGAGAGGTGACCAATTTACGGGTTGGACAATGGGTAGTGGCCATTGGTTCGCCCTTCGAACAAGAGCTTGGAAACACGGTTACGGCGGGTATTATTAGCGCGATGGGACGCAATAAAGCAGACCTTACCACTTTCTCTAGCTTTATCCAAACAGATGCCGCCATTAATCCAGGAAACTCCGGTGGCCCACTGCTGAACCTTCAAGGCAAGGTCATTGGGGTGAATTCGGCCATCCTTTCCCGTTCTGGTGGTTTTCAGGGCATCGGATTTGCGATCCCGGCAGACATTGTCCGCAATTCGGTGGACCAAATCATCAACAAGGGTAAGGTGAGCTATGGATTTCTGGGGCTGATGCCCGCACCTGTCCCAAGTGGATTGGCACGTGCGATGAACTTACCGACTGGCGGGGCATTGGTCAGCAGTGTGAATGACGATTCGCCCGCGCAAAAATCGGGGCTGGTCGCCGACGATGTGATTACCGCCGTAAACGGTCGTAAAATCAATGGTCCAGATCAACTACGCTCTATGGTGGCCAATATGCCACCCGGGACGAAGGTGGTTTTAACCTACTTCCGCGATGGAAAAGAAAAGAAAACGACGGTCACTTTGGCTGAACGCCCCGCCGAGACCCTTGCAGATGCCGGAACAGGTGCAGGAGGTGAGGCCGGAGAAGACGAGGATGCCAAAACCACACTCGATAAATTGGGCTTCTCGTTAGAAAACCTGACCACCGACGTGCGGCAGCGCCTGAAATTCGGTGAGAATGCTTCGGGGGTGCTCGTGACCGATGTCTCGCCAATTGGCATTGCCTTTAAAGAAGCCGACTTACGTACCAACTTCCTGATTCAGTTCGTGGGGAAGAGCCGGAATGACATGACGGTGGTGAAATCTAAGACGGATTTCTTGCGCGAATACAAAAGCTATAAGTCGGGGGATGTGGTTTATTTACGCGGCCAATACCCTGGTGGAAATACCGTACTGACGGCATTTACCAAGCCATAACCGAGCTTACATATAGGAAAAGGCTATCTGTCAAAGGTAGCCTTTTTTTATGAGAATTTGTTTTATCTAAGTGCGACTATATGTTGGCCAATCTTGCCAATCTTCTATCGTTATAGCAAGATCGTGAGCGCTGGTAAAAGTAGTAAACAGGTGTTGATGTAGCGTGTTATTCAAGTTTTACCGCAAACATCGCCCCAAGTTGTTTGATTTTGGCAGGCGTTATATAAGAATCAACACTTTGAGGCTGATCTTTAATAATGACCCGTGCGAGGTGTGCCGTCCTTCACAACTTTTGATGTTCGTGATGGAATAAACCGTTCGGGTGCAAGATTCCTCGTTTTTGTTCATATAATTGGTGTACGGAACACCCAGTATGCGATATAGACTTACCGTCGTAAAGACAAAGTTAATCCAGTTCTTCAAACCCAGTCCATGCGTTAATTTGAAGCCTTGTAAGGCAAACTCAGATTTTGCTTCCCGAATATCAATTTTGATCAAGCTACGTTGGGTGCTGTCAATAACATCCAGGCAAAAGACTGATGCCGATTGCTACCTTCTATGACCCTACTATACCTAAGCCAATATCCAGAAAGACCAAAGCCATGTTTTCCATACAAAAAAAGTGAGGAAAAAAATGATGTTGTTATGATCAGGAAAATTTTATACCACTATTGACTTTACTTTATAGTGGTTGTAACTTCAATTCAATTCAATTCAATTCAATTCAATTCAATTCAATTCAATTCAATTCAATTCAATTTCTAAAAGGGAATCACTTTAAAACAAAACAGGAGTTCGTTATGAAAAAGATGTATCTTTGGTTGTTTATCATGCTGTTGGTTTCTTTAGTTGGCTGTGACTTGGGCATTGTTCGGGAACCATTACGATTGCCGCCGCTTGCTAAATTAGACCATACTTGGAAGGTGGTTTCTGGCTCATTGGTCATCAAAAGTGTGGGCGATCAGGAAGCAATGGACTTGGTGGGCATTCTTACGCCGGATGGTGTGGAAAATCTCAATACCGATCCCACCCCCAAGGCTTATACGCTGCAAATGGAAAAGGGGCTGTCTAAACCACTTTCGATAGATTGGAAAAAAGTCCGCGCCTATTATCATTATGACGTACATCAGAAACTGCCATTGGGTGGGGTCGTTTTTATCAATTTAGAAACTACACAGGTGATGTACTTTAATGTAGAGCGAAAAGAACTCAAAAAAAGCGAAAAACAGCAATTATTTGCTCTCCTTGGTTTGTCCAATAATCAACAACGTAAAGTTGTGACTTACGAAGGGTATGGTTTGGCTGAATACCAAGGCTTAATGGTATCGGACGCCCTCAAATTGTCTAAAACAGAAACAGCACTTTTTAGACAATTTGCTCCGTGTATCACTTGGTCTGCCGACAAAGCCCAGCGCGAGCCTTACTGCGGAAGTAGTGCAACGGATCCGGATCGGGTTCCGTGTCTTGCCGGAGGCGAGGATGCGGTAAGTTGTGGGTACGGAACAGCAGGGAGTAACTGCACAATTGCTTGCGGAGATGGTAAAGATGCATGTTGTGGGGCAAAGGCGGGTTCGACGACAGTTGGGTGTAAATGCTGTGAGGTGAAAGACACCCATAATCCACCCAATGGAAGTATGAGAAAGTACTGATCGTAAGGGGTGGCAGACGTGTAAAGCAATTATCCGTGGGCAAAGTTTCTATGAGGATGCCCCTTTGTGTGGTGAAAAACCCATTTGCATCCGCACAATCAAAAGGCGTATGTCGTGCAAAATCTTTGAATGAAGACTTGAAGAAGGCTATTAAAGAACGTCCTTGAAAAGCCCTAATTTCTCTTCGTTTTTCTGAAATCCATTTTGATTCCCACCTCATGCACCTTCAACGCTTTGTAACAGGCCCATTCCAAGAAAACACCTTTGTCATCCATGAAGGAACCGATGCCGTTTTGATAGATCCGGGTTGCGCCACCACTACCGAGCGTCGCCGTGTTTTAGATTACATCAAAGGCAATACGCTCGAAATCCGGCACATCTTACTTACACACGGCCACATTGACCATATTCTGGATCTCAAGTTCTTCTGCGATCATTTTGAGATGGGTTATGAGATGCACGTCGAAGACCTGCCGATGATCACCGAAGCAGAACGAATTGCACAAAAGTACGAGATGCGGATTGCCGTCCCCGATCCACCGTTTCGCTTTTTGACCCCGTCAGACACCATCCAACTCGGAACTACCACTTGGCAAATCCGCCATACACCAGGGCACTCCCCTGGCTCCATCTGTTTTTGGGACGATAAAAACGGATTTGTGGTGGCGGGGGATGTCCTCTTTGCTGGTTCTGTTGGGCGTACAGATTTATGGAAAGGCTCGATGCAGGTATTAACCAACAGCATCCGAACCCAACTCTATACGTTGCCTTTGGAAACTGTGGTTTATTGCGGACATGGACGAGAGACCACCATAGGTGCCGAAATGAGTACCAATCCGTTCGTAAAAGGCTTATAAGGCCTTCTTTTGGGTTATTGCGCGGATCATGTGGATCAGAGCTGTGGCAGAATGAAGTCCGGTTGGTCCTTTGGGTTCTGTAAATACTTCTTGCACCAGTAAACCACGAAATCCAGCTTTGTAAAGAATGTCCAACATTTCGGACAGATTCAGGTCTCCTGTTCCCAAGACCTTCTCTTTCCATCCGGAAGATTGGCCAATGCCGTCGCGCAGTCGCACCAGTTCGGTCCTACCTGCCAGATTCTGGGTAGCCGTTTTTATGTCCTCGCCTAGGCGTATGGCGGTGTATGGATTCCAAGCGCCCCGAACATGGGGATGATTGACGCGAGAAAGTAATTCGGCAAGTTCTGCTGATGTGCCCGCTATTCCTCCTTGTTCGTTTAGAACGGCCAAGGTGGTATTGGCCTTTGCTGCTCGGTCTCCCGCCTTTTGTAGCACCTGAACAGCCTTTTCTATCGCCGATAAACGTTCTTGTGGGGTTTCTGGCGCGGTAAAGGCAGATACCTCAATCAGAGGACAGTTCATCTTTTGGGTAAACGTCAATACCTCATCTAATAAAAAGAGATCGTTCATCCATTGTTGAGTATGAAAAACAGACGATTCAAAAAGACCGGGTGAAACAGCCATAACTGGCATTTCGGCTTCTTCGAGGTGGTGCCGGAGTCGAGGAAGGTTAAGATGAGGTACTCGCCCCTTTTCTACTGTTCTGAGCATTACCCCTTCAAGCCCCCAGAGCATGGTGTAATAGAGGGCACGTTCGGGATCTGGTGTGACGGTATCGGTCAGTAAAATCGGTATCATATTGTAAAAACGAGGCTGTGGGTGAAAATAGAAGGCGTTGGGGAAAATTGGCGATTATTTTTTTAAAATATAAGTTACTGTTTTTAAAGTATTTATTGGTTATTATCGGTTTGTTTGGTAAATGGGTTGAAGTGTTTATGGCCAGAATATTGGTTTTTGGAACGACAATTGCTGCTGGTCTAATCAAACCCCAAAGTCACTCATCAATCTACTGCCGTTTGAAAACCAATTTACAAATAGCGCTTGATGCTTTTCAAGAAATAGAGCAGAACCTCGTTAGAATCAAACGGGCGCTTTGGGTAGGAGGCATGTTTGCCGTCGGGACTGCGCCCATTTTTCTTTATATGTCTGCCGACCTCCCGACTCCTCCGCTGCGGCAGTCGGCCATTTATTTTTTGTTGGTGCTTTCCTCCTACCTGATGTATGGCAGCTTTACCTATCGGAAATTGGTTTATTTAAACCGCTATATCCGTTTAGAGCAACGATTTTTGCACCACCATCAGGCCGAAGACGGACTCTGGCAAACGCTTGGCAATCCCGAACACTTATGGTCACCCAGTTATACCTTTCAGTTTCTTCGGGCAGAACTTCAGCGGTATCTACCGGATAATTCTGCCGCAACCAAGTCACCTGACAAATGGTGGAGGCTTCAGCGCCGGAAAACGCCTCATCCACTTTTACCCACAGAACACTTCGATCAGACGCTGGGGCAGTTGTGTCTTCCGTGGATCAATCTTTCTCTGGCATTTTGGGCAAGTATGGTTTGGATCATGTACCGGACTCCTGCCCGGATTCCTGATCTGATCTGGCAAAACTATGCAGGTTGGTTTGCGGCCTCGGTGCTGGTGCTGGTTTTGGCATTGGGGTTTGAAGTGTGGGGGATTTATAACCGCATCCGGCTCTATCGTTCGTTCCCCTTGCTTCAGAAGGGCATGACGAGTTTTGCAATGGATGTCTTGCAAACAGTCCCCAATCTATTGCCGGATTGGTCTTCCCCAATAGATCAACTTGAAGATAAAAAGGAAGTAGAAGTGCTTCATTTACAACACATTGGGAAGACAAAAATTTCTGTTCCAACCCGTCGCTCCAAGCCTGAGCATCGTCAACTGCGGGTGGTGTCTGCGGAAAAGAAAGTACCCGTAGCAACGCCCCAGCCAGAAGAAGTACCCAATCTCTTCATTCCATTGGATGTTTTGCTTACCCTGCCGACGGCGGAAGTATCGTTGGAGCCAGAGCCTAATAGCCTTTCCGAACATTTTACCTTATCCGTTACACCGGAAAAGACATTGCCCTCGGTTCCTGAAGCAGAACCGGATACAGAGGTGCAACATTGGGTGTTTGAGATGGATGAAGAACCGGATACCATGACTGATGATTGGTTGCCCGTACCAGTATTTGGCGGGAAGCCGATGCCTATTCCACAAGCCGTTGCCGAGGAATGGCCTCGGATCCCGGAACGTCATTGGGGAGATAGCCTTTCGACAAAGAAACCTATTCTGCCTCATGAAGCGTCCAATCCAAAAGAGGTCTTGTTTATCGGGAAATTAAGTGCCAATGCGGCTGGTCAGGCCGTGATAACCATGCAGCCTATTAGCCAGGGAGACCATTTAGCGAATCCACCTTCCTTGCTACCAGAAATTGAACCCGATCCCGAAAGGCAATTGCCTTCTTTTTCTTCTCTTGCGGATTTGGTGTAGATCTGTTTTTGGGCGATGCTGTTCCAAATGCACACCACTTTCGGTGCTAGCCAGCGGCAATAGTTGAAAAAAAGTCCATTTGGTAACAGTCGTTCAGACGTTGGTGTTTTAACACTTCTTTGGATCTTGATATTCCTGATTGCATCTTCTGGGGATATAGGGACGTAGGGTACATTGTTATTCAAAACCAAAACTTATACCAATATGTCACACGCAAAAGAACGCATCAAACAATTAGAAATTAAAGGCAATGAACTGGTCTCAAAAGTAAAAGAACTCATTGAAGAGGGCAATACGCGCAAGATCATCATCAAGCGGGAAGGTAAAGTGCTCATGGAAGTACCGCTTTCGTATGGAGTAGGAGGCACATTGATTGCCGTTGCATTTGCTCCGATCCTTGCTGCAATTGGTGCTTTGGCTGCTTTGGTATCGGATGTAACCTTGGAAATTGTACCAAACCAGTCGGATGATTTGCTGGAAGGGAAAAATGATGATGCAGAAACTAATTAAGGTTTTGCAAAGTAGTTGTAATGAAGCCATGTTCCATAGAGGGATGTGGCTTTCTTTATGGTTCAGATTGGGTCATTTTTTGGGGCAGAGGGCCTAATGATGCCCGGATTCGGAGGATGTATAAAAGAGCACCAATCATGATAAACCCTCCAAATAAGCCTGGCCCAATACCCCCAACTTGGGCCAAAAGAACCCCACCTAAAATCGGAGCAAGGATTCGGGTAAGGCTATCATATGAAGCGCCGATGCCCAAAATTTGTCCTATTTCGTGTGAATCAACCGATTTTGTGATGAGCGAGTTGATCATCGTACCGGTCAGCCCCATCCCAATGGCAAAGCAGGTAATGGCCACCAACAAAATTGGAATAGTGGTGGTAAACGCCCAACCAAAAAGTCCTAAAATCAAAAAAAGCGTACCATACAGTAATAACTGCTGTTCAGGATAGCGTTTCGAGAGAAATCCAATCATACCACCCTGCATAATGGCTGTAGAAAAGCCGACGTAAGTTAAAACATAGCCTGCATGTTGTGCGGAAAGTGAGAGGGGTGTGCCAGAAGCGTACAAGGAAAAAACAGCCGGAAAGATTCCTGCTGCAAGGGTCGTCCAGATTTTTAGCCGAAACAAAGGCCCCACTTTTGGCCTTATTAAGGTGTGCCACATGGTTCCAAATCCCAATTTAGGGCGAGGTGCCTTTAGAATGGCTGCTCGTTTTTCATTGGTTAAGGATTCTGGCAAGAAAAGATAGACCATCATCAGGTTAAATCCCGAAACCGAAAAAGCGACCCAAGCGGGGACAGTGTATCCCCATTGACTCAAAAAGCCGCCGGCTGCTGGACCAAGAATGAAACCTAAGCCAAAAGCAGCCCCCATCAAACCCAAGCCTCGTGCGCGGTTTTGCTCGTCCGTCACGTCGGTTATATAGGCTTGTGCCACCGAGATATTGCCCCCTGTCAGTCCGTCTAACATCCGACTAAGGAAGAGCAAAATCAAAATCAGCTTGTGTGCTCCAGCGGTGTTTTCATCTCCCAAAACAAAAAAACCGATGGGTTCTGCTAATGCTAAAATGATAAACCCCAGTGCCGTTCCTGCCACGCTGGTGAGTAAAATGGGCCTACGCCCCCGAACATCTGACCATCTACCCAAAAGAGGAGCACCCACAAATTGTAGTAGGGCATAAGAAGCCACCATCAGGCCAATCACCACTTCGCCAGCACCATACGTCTTGGCGTAGTAGGGAAGCAAAGGTAGAATCAGGCCATAGCCCAAGACATCCACAAAAAGGATTAGAAAAATGGTTAACAGTTGACGATTTTGCATGTGACGTGGGTTGGCACAAAAAATAAATCAGATAAAGGACATACCCAATCTACGCCTCATTTTGTCAAAAACCATACGTGGGATTGCATTATTAATACAATCCCACGTCTAATCATTCGTATCTGAAAAGAAGTTTATACCCCTGGAACTGGCGTAAGCCAACCATAAGGGTCTTCTCCACGTACCACAACATCAAAGAATTTATCCTGAATCGCGGCGGTTAGTGGGCCACGTTTACCGGAACCGATTTTGTAATGGTCCACCGATCGGATGGGGGTGATTTCGGCGGCTGTACCTGTAAAGAATAGTTCATCTGCAATGTAGAGGGCTTCGCGAGGGATTTGACCTTCTACCACCTTCATGCCCATCTCCTTCACGATGGTAATAATGGAGTCGCGGGTGATACCGGGCAAAATAGAAAGACCTGTTGGGGCGGTATAAAGAACCCCGTCTCGGATAATAAACAGGTTTTCTCCACTGCCTTCGGCTACATAGCCGTTCACATTTAGCATAATGCCTTCGTCAAAGCCTTTCAAGACCGCATCCATTTTTACCAATTGGGCATTCAGGTAGTTACCACCAGCTTTGGCAAGTGCTGGGAAAGTATTCGGCGCCATTCGGTTCCAGTTTGCTACCTGTACATCCACACCGTTTTCTAATGCCTCGGGGCCAAGGTAAGCCCCCCACTCCCACACAGCAATCATGGATTCTACTGTGTTCTTGAGGGGGTTTACGCCTAGTGAACCCATACCACGCCAGACCAGTGGGCGGATATAACACGCCGAGAGCTTTGCTTCTTGTATGGTTTGGATAGCGGCTGCGCAAAGTTCATCCTGTGAATACGGTATTTCCATGCGATAAATCCGTGCGGAGTCCACCAAACGGCGCATATGCTCTTCTAATCGGAAAATGGCCGAACCTTTCTCGGTGCGATAGCAGCGGATTCCTTCAAAAACGGAGGAGCCATAATGCAAGGCATGAGACAGTACATGAACAGTCGCCTTTTCATAGGGAATGAGTTCCCCATTAAACCAAATTTTGTGTTCCATTGTATTGTGTCTTAATTGTATCGCCACTAAGGGGGCAAAAATTCATTTCAAGACCAAAGGTAATATGTGGGGGAAGTCGGATGAAAGCCGCGAGGCATCCGTGATTGCGTTTTTTTGAACAATTCGTCTGTTCAGAAAACCCAACACCTTGTATTAAGTTGAAGACAGTGTGGATTTTTGTCAATATGTTAAAAAAAAGCTTCCATGTTTATTTTTTTAAGTTTCTGGCAATATTTTTGTATTTTAGTGGGGTGCTACCTTGTTGTAAATTAATGTTCCCCCATTCCTCCCCCTCAGGTATTCGTTTTGCAGGATGTCGGCTTGGTGACCGACGGTACAACTTTTTGCGTATGTCCTTCATCGAAGAAAATACCCCCGGTTGTCTGCAAAGTCGGCAAATTTTTTATAACCTACCAAGCCGGAGCCTGCCATGGAGCGCACCTGCCCTCGTTCTGTTTTTCTTGTTCTTTTAGTACTTATCGGTTTCAATGAGGCTTTTGCAAATGTCATGCCTCGTCGGACCGCCCATCGAGACGCAGCCGCCCGTCTGGAAGCCCGTCTTCGTGAAATGACCCTTTCTGAGAAGTTAGGTCAGTTGTTGCTTATTGATTATAATGTTGCAGCGCTTCCGGGCGGATTAAAGACGCCGGATCAGGCGGTTCAGGAATTACACATTGGGGGCTTTTGGATTCAGAAGAAAATGAATCCAGACCAACTCCGGCGTTCAATTGCACGTTTACAAAACAGCAGCGCCATCCCACTTTTTTTTGCAGCGGATTATGAGCGGGGGGCAGGCCATAACGGCAATGTGTTAACAGAACTACCTTCCAGTATGGCAATTGGGGCCACCCGCGATCCACGACTGGCCGAGCTTTCCGGACGTGTCGTAGCCAAGGAGAGCCGTGCCTTGGGGGTAAATGTGGTTTTTGCTCCAGTTGCGGATGTAAACAACAATCCTCAAAACCCGATTATCAATATTCGGTCTTATGGAGAAGACCCGCAATTGGTAGCGGATATGTCGGAAGCATTTGTACGGGGGGCAGAACGTGGTGGACTATTGACCACCCTGAAACATTTTCCTGGTCATGGCAATACGGCGACCGATACCCATTCCGATCAAACAACGGTTCCAGGCAATCGTTCGGAGTTGAACCGTACTGAATTGCGGCCCTATCACCAGATTTTGCGGTCGAAGACCCCTCCTTCGTTTGTGATGACGGGCCACTTAGCTGTGCCGGGGCTTGATCCTTCGGGTGCGCCAGCCACTTTCAGTAAAACAATGCTTCAGGGGATTTTGCGGGATGAAATGGGCTATGATGGGTTAATTATCACCGATGGCATCAATATGGGTGCGATTACAAAACACTACTCTTTTGATGAAACCATTGTCCGGCCGATTGAAGCAGGGGCGGATATTGTGTTGTTACCTACGAACCCACGGAGGGCGATCGAGGCATTGCGGACGGCGGTTTCCTCTGGGCGTCTCACGGAAGACCGGATAGATGAATCCGTTCGCCGGATTTTACGTGCCAAAGAACGGATTGAGATCCCACGTGCATTAACATCTGACACGGGTTATATGGCGGGTACCATTGCCATGGAAATAGGGTCTGAAGGCCCAGAGTTGGCCCAAGTGATCGCCGATCGTGCAGTAACAATGCTGAAAAATGAAGAAAACACATTGCCCCTTGCCGAGCATTCTCGTGTAGCACTTGTGCAACTTACTTTCCAGCGTACCACCAGTGGATTTGGAGATGCGATGAGTGCCCTTTCGCGTGGACTTTCCGGGGCAGGACATACGGTTTCGGAATGCCGGGTGATGGCGGTTTCAAAATTGTGCGATGCCAAAAATACGACGGTTTCGGGCATTATGAACCAAGTAGGCCAATCGGATGTGGTGATTATGAGCCTTTACCTACGACCGAGTGAACGTCGTGGGAATGTGGCTTTGAACGCAGACCAAGCCTCGCTTGCTCGTCAAATTCTGGCATCGGGCAAAAAAGTGGTTGTTATTACCTTTGGAAATCCTTACATCATGGATGAATTCCGGAATGTAGATGCTTTGGTTGTAGGGTATGATCAAGCCAAGCATACGGCTAAGGCCATGGCGCGCTTGTTGGCGGGCGAATTACGGGCAACGGGCAAACTCCCCGTTTCGTTGGAATATTTTGGATTTGGGACCAACTTAGGAGCAGCACAGGCGCCGGGGCGTCCGCAGCCTTCGGAGTCTGTTCGTCAGTGGGTCCCGGCCAAGCCTGAAGCAGTACTTAGAACGTTTTGAGTTGTTTGATGGACGTATAGATTTGCCTCCTTTTTTACGAGAAAGGAGGCTTTTTTTGTGCAAGTACATTTGTGTACTTTATGCCCCACTCATTACCCGTTTGAGATACTCCACATTTTTTTGAACAGGGTTTGGGCCACCAAAAACGGCATTTCCAGCCACCAAAACATTCGCTCCAGCATTAATCAACATGCGGGCATTTTGCGCAGTAACGCCGCCATCCACTTGTAAATACGGGGTTAAGTGTAGGGCATTGAGGCTATTCCGAAGCCTGCGGATTTTATCGGTTGCGGAAGGAATAAATTTCTGACCACCGAAGCCCGGATTGACCGACATGATGAGTACCAAATCTACATAAGGCAATATTTCTTCGATAGAGAGCAAGGAGGTTGCCGGGTTAAGGGTGATCCCAGCTTTTAGGCCAAGGTCTTTAATGGCGTGGATGGTACGATGAAGGTGTGGGCAGGCCTCGACATGAACCGTCAGAATATCGGCTCCGGCATCCGCAAAGTCTTTGAGGTACCGATCCGGTTGTTCAATCATCAAATGCACATCCAACAATGCCCCCGTCTCGCCTTTAAGTGTCTGGAGTGCCCGAACGATTAAGGGACCAATAGTGATATTGGGCACAAAATGGCCGTCCATCACATCCACATGTAGCCAGTCCGCGCCAGCCTCTATGGCTTCCTGACAATGCGCACGGAGCTTTCCGAAATCGGCGGATAAAATGGATGGCGCGAGCAAGGGGGGGGTGTTGTGCATCTCTTAAAGGAATGGTTTTGAAATACAGTCACAAAATAACAACACATTGGTCAACTGATTTCGAGATTTCAAGAAGTCCGATGGATGGCATGATGAAAAAAATGTGGGTAACATTAATCGTGTTAAGAGGTGGCATAGCCCCTTCTTTTCCTTTATTTTGGAAAAAAACTGTATAACAACTGATGTATTATTACTTTCCTATTGCCGACAGCGAATTAGATACCATTCGCAAAACTGGTTTAGCCATTTCTCAGCCCCTGTTGGACAATCCTGATGTGTTAGATCGGGTGACAACTCCCATATTGGTGGTACCGAAACAAGTGGTTCGCCTTGGTAGCACCTTTCTTGCACCAGATCTTTTCCTAAACCTTCATCCTTACCTTCCTGCCCGAAACGTGGTGGCAGCAGGAGGATATGTGGTTCGGAATAAGGATCACGGGCGCGAGGTATTGATAATGTTCCGGCGGGGTGCTTGGGATTTACCCAAGGGCAAACAGGACAGCGGCGAAACCAACGAAGAAACGGCCTTGCGCGAAGTGGCCGAAGAAGTGGGGGCGCAATCACTTCGTATTGTGTGCTCGCTTGGATCCACCTTGCACGGCTATGTGAACCGCTTCAAGCATTGTTTTGATGTCAAAACGACGTATTGGTTCTTGATGACCGCAGCCGATACCCCGTTAGTCGCACAAGCCGAGGAGGAGATTGAAGCCCTAGACTGGATTCCGGTACCTGAATTACCCAACCGCTTGAATTACGAGACACTCTGCACCCACGCCCGTCGGTGGTTGGATGCGTTATTGACCGCTCCCATAGATTGAGCCGTGGTGTATGAGGTGTAGAATAGGGCGACTCTCGTCCGATTGATTGGGAGGCGTTTCGTTTTGTATGGGTTATCCACTTTGCTTCCTTCGTCCGCTTATCGGCGCTTTCTGCTACGCAACAAGACAAGGAGTGTACCGCGAGTCATAAAAAACTATATAAACTTGTTTGCACAGCATCTAATAAATATGTATTTATGTTTACAAACCTAAAACGCTTATGAAACGTCTGTTCCTTATCTGTATGCTGTTGCCTGTATTGGCGGCGGCCCAGCATTCTAAATCTTATACCCCACCGGACGACCCATTGGTACAGGCAAAACTCACTGAGTGGCAAGACCTAAAGTTTGGTCTGTTGATGCATTGGGGGACGTATAGCCTATGGGGGATTGTGGAATCGTGGTCCCTCTGCCCCGAAGACGAGGGCTGGACCGTTCGCCGAGGGCCATTTTCAACCAATTGGTACGAATATAAAAAGGCTTACGAAAATTTATCCACACAATTTAACCCAGTAAAATTTAATCCAGAAAAATGGGCGGAGGCAGCAAAAGCGGCAGGAATGCGCTATGTGGTTTTTACGACCAAACACCACGACGGCTTTTCGATGTTTGATACCAAACAAACGGATTATAAAATTACCGCGCCACAAGTGCCCTTTTCTTCCCATCCTCGAAGCGATGTGTCAAAAGAAATTTTCGCGGCATTTCGTCAAAAAGGGTTTATGGTGGGGGCGTATTTTTCGAAACCAGATTGGCACAACGAAAACTTCTGGTGGCCCTATTTTCCACCCAAAGACCGTCATGTTAACTACGATATTAAGCGCTATCCCGAGCGCTGGGAGCGCTTCAAGGATTTTACCTACAACCAAATTGAAGAACTGATGACGGGCTATGGGAAGATGGATATTTTGTGGTTAGATGGTGGTTGGGTGCGGCCACAGTCGAGTATAGATTCTTCGATTTCTTGGCAAGCGAGTGTGCCGTTTGGGCAAGATGTGGATATGCCGCGCATTGCAGCGATGGCACGTAAACATCAACCGGGACTGATCATTGTGGATCGTTCGGTTCCGGGATTGTATGAGAACTATACCACGCCCGAACAAGAAGTGCCTGAAGAACCACACGATTTTCCATGGGAAACCTGTATGACGATGGCGGGGTCGTGGTCTTATGTGCCTAATGATACTTATAAGCCTGCCCGAAAACTCATACACCTATTGGCAGATATTGTGGCTAAAGGAGGGAATTTTTTACTAAACATTGGGCCAGGGCCGGATGGAACTTGGCATGACGAAGCCTATGTACGGCTACAACAAATCGGGAGTTGGATGCAAGTAAACCAAGAAGCGATCTATGGTACAAAACCCATTGCCCCTTATGTGGAAAATCAATGGCGGTTTACCACCAAAAAAGATGCCTTATATGCTATTTATTTGGCCAAAGAAGGCGAAAAGATGCCAACATCCTTTACGATCGCGCATTTCTCACCGCCGAAAAACGCGGAACTTTTCCTGCTGGGCTATACCAAACCCTTAAAGTGGAAGATTACCGTTAATGGAACCGTCATTGCAATTCCGCCAACCTTGCAACAAAATCCGCCAACAGACTGGGCGTGGGTGATCCGTATGAAGCGTTAAAGTACGTTTCGGGGCGATATAACCTGTTTTGTTCACTACTGTCGGTGTTGCCTCTGAATTAAACCCTGCTTTTAAAAGGGGAAGTGCGTACAGATCGGTCGCCGTGTCAATGGGTTCATTCTTCGCTATCGGTATAGGTCACTTGCCTTTGTCTCTGGCAGGTCACTATTTTTTTTGTTACCAGTCCAGAAATATCCGCAGGAGCTTTCTCAAGGTGGTAATATGCCTAATATGCCCCCTTCTCCTTCGTGTATTTTAAAGCATGAGCATATAGGATAAAGCAGTTTCTGAAATTTACCCATAGAGCAGCCTTTATTTATCGCAAAAAAAGTTGGCGAACATCGCATAAACACTATGTTTAAACCTTGATGTTTGTGTGGAAAAAACGTTCATTCTTGTAAAAGAAAACACTACACAAAATCATGACGTTATGGTTTTTTATAGATGAAAAATGTCTTATTTTTAATTAAACAGACCTTTCTCTGGTTTACACCTTAACCACCATTCATATGAACAAAATCTTTTCTTATACATCACGTTTATTTTTTGTCATCCTTTTGGCGGGTTCCAGTTGTGCGCTTTTGCAAGCACAAGTTTCTGGATTGAGCTACACCTTGTCTCCTTCGGGAGAATACGTCCGTTGGCATCCTGAATTGGGTCTACAAAAGGCGCCTTTGTTGGGCGGACAAGTAGGATTTGGCTTTGGTGAATTTATTGAACTACGGGCCTTGTACCTGTGGAATAATAAAATGGAAACAGATTGGGAAAATGTGATAGGGCTTGCCACTTTCCAAAAGAACGAATTGGGGACACAAGTACTATCATACCGAAAAGTGGGCGGCGATCTTCGCTTTAATTTATTGCGCGGAAAGGTATTTCCCTTTATAAATCTTGGCGCGGGTGTTCAGACGTTTCGTCCATCTGGCGATGATGGCCGTTCTGTCATCTACCTCAATGCTGGTGGTGGGCTTACAGTAAGCTCCATAGATCGGCTTACGTTCTCCCTTTATGCACGAAATACCGCATTTCGTCTGAACCCAATTGCCACGTTTGTGGATGTACAGACCCTAAAGGAGTTAGACATAGATGCGGCTGTTACAGAACGGCGGAGTTTTACGAACTGGAGTGCAGGTGCTTCGTTTGCATTGTACCTCGGTGGACGAAAATCGGGTCAATTGACCAAGGTGGACCGCGAGATGATGCGGCAATTTTCTGGTGGATTCTCTGGATTGAGTGTTCCTGCCCATGCGTTCTTTGGTAAACTGGACTTCTCGGATAACCTCCCTTTCCGGAGTACGCGATTGGCTGGTGCAAATGCAGGACTTAACTTTGGACCTTTGATCGGGATACGGGGATTTTACTGGCAGAGCATGAAAGAAGAGGCGTGGAAAAAGGACGACTTGCGTTTGTACGGAGGTGAACTGAACTTTCGTCTGAACGAAGGACAAGGCATAACTCCCTACTTAGCAATGGGTGGTGGATTGATAGACGTGGGACAAAATTATCTTGGAAAAAGTGGTCTGACGCCTGACGATACGCCTTTTGTGATGGGTGGTGGTGGGATTACGATTCCTATTGGGCGGTTTGTGGAGCTGAATGGTGGCGCAAGAGTCCTTTTGGCAAGCAATCAGGATTTGGATCGCTTGGATCAACCAGATCAACTCCAAACCAATTGGATGTATCATGCCGGAATCAACCTGATCATTGGCCGAAAGCCCAATAAGCCCAACGTTGTGCGGAAAGACCAGGTTGAATCCGACCGTGCCTTGGCGGAACAGGCGTGGCAGGCGGAGAAGAATGCCTTGCGTGCTTCCTATGAGGAAAAGATGTATTCACTCGAAGTGGCGATTGCCCGCGCCGAGGCCCGTGGCGATTCGTTGGCTGCCCTACATCTCCAAAAAGCCCTTCAGGAGACCCGCGCCATGCACGATGCGGTTCCGTTGACGCCGATCAAACCCGTAGATGTGCTGCATCGCGCCACAACGCCTGTTGCTACACAAGGTCAACCGCTTCAAAAGGGGGAACAGAAAAATGGCATTCGGGAAAGTACAGAGGGACGTGTAATCACGTTGCCCGTTTTGGAAGAAGGCGAGGTTTATATCCGCTTTGGAAAATCACCTGCTACCATGCGTCCCGTGATTGACGGAAAAACGTCGCCCTCCGATTCTGGATGGTTGGTCAAATTGCATAAGTTGGAGCGGAAAGTGGACTCTTTGCAAACCTTGTTGGCCAAACGAGATACCCTACAACGGAAAATCATTATAAGCCCAGCACCGGTCATTCTACGGATGGATCATCAGCAAGGAACTCCTCCTGCCGATCCTGCACCTGTGCCGTCGGTCTCGGTAAAAGGCGTGGCTATGGACAAAGCATTCGCAACAGAAAAGACGGCTGTTACAGATACATTGGAAGTTGTAACGCCCGTTCCTCCTAAAAGAAGGGTTCATTTTTTGGAAGGCCGTGTTTTGGCTGGTTTGGGTCTTGGCGCACACCAAAATGGCGTGCAATTGGGTACCCAGGCATGGTTTGCGTTGATGGGAACAGCCCTCAAAATTGTACCTGAATTGGTGTATAATACGGGTAGCCGCAATGGTATTGGTGGTTCGTTGAATGCAGTGATGGGGTTACCTAACCTTAAAGCCCGTCCCATTGCGCCTTTTCTGGGAATAGGATATGGCGTCCGATTTATTGAAAATACCAGTGGTACTGGCCGGGAGTCGTTCCGTGGGCTAAACCTAATGCTGGGCGGGGAGTTGAAATTCAGGAAGGCAAATGTCTTTATCGAAGTCTCTACATTGCGGCTGTTAGATTACGCCCGAATAGCCCTCGGCTATCGGTTTGATTTTTAAAAGACGATGACATCCAGCCCCCAGTCTCCAAACTTGGGAGAGATGGGGGGCTGATGTCATAAAAATTCATCTCAAAAGCCTCAAAAGCGTTCCTGTATTAAGGTTGTGGCGTTTTCCCGCGGAAGAAGACCGAAAGAACCAGTAATACAAATGGAAATCCATGATAGACCAAGTCAAACCAATCTAAAGCCGTCATGCCAATGGCGCCACCGGCTACCCACCGTAGTTTTCCCCAAAGGTGTGGTTCTGGATAAAAAGGGGCCAAGCCCAAGGTGAGGCACATGACCAAAGCAATTTTCCAGTCGAGGTACTTAAATAGGGTTTTCATAGGGTGATATTTGGTTGTAATGACTTGATAGAACAACTTGAATTCTTGTAGAGCCATTCGGTTCCTGCTGATTGTTGTAAAGAAATCATGGAGTGTTTTACCTTTCAAAAAGCAAGACATCTATCTTAGTCCCACAATACCAATGGTGTACACACGCCACCTGTTGGTGTACACACGCCACCTGTGTGCGCTACCATCCAAGAAGAGGTTCATTACACATGAAGCGACGAGATTTTTTTACGCATCTTGGTATGGGGTCTGCCCTTATGGCCTCGTCGGGGGCTTGGATGCCAAATACCAATCAAGCAATCCTTTCTTTGCAGTCTTGGGAAGAGGTACGCAAACAGTTTCCACTTCAAGGTTCTCGTGTCTATTTTAATACGGGTGGTATTGGCGCTGCGCCTTATTCGGTTATTCAGGCGGTACAAGATGCCCTGCTTCGGTATCAGACACTTGGGGAGCCGGGTCACGATGTTTTTGCGGCTACCCATGCGCCTTTGGCTGGTTTTTTGGGGTGCAGTCCGGAGGATTTGGCCTTGAATCGTAATGCCACGGAGGGAAATAGCACAATTGCTTTTGGGTTGCGTCTAAAACCCGGAGATGAAGTGATTTTGGACAACGAGGCACATCCGGGTGGCGCCATCCCTTGGATGGTTTTGCAAAAGGAGTTTGGTATCAAGGTTAAGGTTTTTACCCCCTCGCCTACAAGTATTTCGCAAAACATCAAGGCTGTGAAGGCATTGTGGACGCCCAAAACCAAAGTCGTACAAATCAGTCATGTTACCTCGCCCTCCGGAATTCGTATGCCTGTTCAGGAAATTGGGGAATGGGTACGCGAAAAAGATATCTGGCTTCATGTGGATGGGGCACAATCGGCAGGCATGTTTCCTTTTAATCTTAGAGATTTGCAATGCGACTCGTTCGCGGCCAGTGCGCATAAATGGATGCTGGCCCCGCATGGGATTGGTTTTTTGTGGATAGATCCGGCCCGTCGAGACCGTATTATTCCCACCGATGTGGGAGCATACTCTAATGGGGATTACGAATTGCCCCACACACTCTCGTATCATCCTACAGCCCAACGGTATGAGGCGGGTACGCAAGACGAAACGAAAGCAGCGGGGCTTGCAGCGGCTATTGCCTTTCTGAACCAGTTGGACATGCGTCAGGTGGCCAATCACGGCTTTGGCCTGGCGCGGTTTCTGAACCAAGAACTACGTAGTTTGTTACCGGTTGAGGTACTTTCCCCGACTAACCCACTTTTGGCCAGTTCTATCACCACGTTCCGGCCAAAAGCAGGTGATACGGGTTCATTATTGACCTATTTGTCTAAAAATGGTTTTCGTGTCCGTTCGGTTACGGAGGCCAACCTGAACGCCATCCGTGTTTCCACACACATTTATAATAGCATGGAAGAGTGTATCCAGTTGCTTCAAGTAATAAAGGCGTATTGGAAGGCATAGAAAATCGCCCCGATTCAGGGTGTTTTCGTCGCCTCTAAAAGCCTAAGCACATCCACTTAAGCAAAAAACGATTCAGGATCGGAACCTGTTTGGGTGGGAAACGTTTGGTATGCCAACGATAACCAAGCCTATATCTTATGTTACCTGTATTGTTTGCAACCCTGCTCATTCTGGGCGTGGCGTTTGCCCTGATGAGCGTCCGCGTATTATTTAAAAAAGATGGCGAATTTCATGGTACCTGTGCCACAAACAATCCGATGTTGAACAAAGAAGGATTGGCCTGTGGGGCCTGCGGCCGAAAGCCAGAAGAATGTGACCGCCGGAAAAATAATGCGATTTCGCTTCACACAAACTAAGATTCTTAATCGTCACGTTGTTTTATCCACAATGGTTGTGATGATCCATTTGTAGGATTTCCTGATCTCAAAAGATTTTAGAATATCACCTAAATAGCAGGGGAGCGTCTTGGTACGGCTCCTTTTTTTGTTTTAGTACCGTATGTGAGGGGCCAAAATCGGGTATTAATCCGCCTAGCATCGGTTAATAGATTCGCCACTTTACACCCGATAGAACCCAACGGGTTCCAATGTTCCCATGTTTATAACCAATGGCATCCTACATACGAGCCGTATCCATTGCTTTGAACCAATTTCTACAAACATCTAAAATCCCTATAAACATCCAATCTCTTTGGGATTGAAATAAACGTGCATTCTTAATTTTTGCCCGTCTTGCATTGGTATGGCGCCTTCAAATAAATGTTTGTGACAATTTTGTCATACATTATCGGGACTTGTGTAGGTACTTCTAAACCATCTTTACTGTTTATGTTCGTTTCTTATAACCAGAAACGCTAAACCATCTAAACCCCTAAAGCCATGACCATAAATCCAAATGTAGCCGTTAGCGAAGGTGGATTCGTCTTTCACGCCGAGCGTGGTGACTCCTTCTCGGTCAATCCGGTTGGAGCGGAAATTCTCCGGTTATTGCGACAAGGCCAAACCACAGCCGAAGTGGTGCGGGAGATTGAGCATCGGTATGATGCCGATCTTGCCACTATCGAGAAAGACGTGTCCGATTTTTTTGACGTATTACGCCACTATCAAATCTTGGAGGCATCATGAGCAAGCCCCTTTATACCATCGCTGTTACAGGTCTCAATGCCATAGACAGTCCAGGGCCGGGTATTTCCGTTATTCGGGCACTTCGTGAAAGTACTTATTTTGATGTACGGATTGTGGGATTGGCGTATGAAGCCTTAGATCCTGGGATATACATGAACGAATGGGTGGATGTAGTCTATCAGATTCCTTATCCCTCTAATGGCCATCAGGTGTTGTTAGACCGTCTTTTGGTGATACACGAGCAAGAGCAAATGGATATGATTATCCCAACATTGGATGCCGAAATTACTGGATTTATTAAACTTAAATCTTTTCTTTCGGATATGGGGATAAAAACGTTTTTACCAACGTTGGCGCAATTTGAGGAGCGGTTCAAGCATCAGCTGAACCAATTTGGCGAAGCGCACGGGATTCTGGTTCCATACTCCGAAACAGTTTATTCAATTCCGGAATTCGTAAAAACCCTTCGGACGTTTGAATATCCTGTGGTTGTAAAGGGCAAATACTACGAAGCCTATACCGCCCACTCGGAGGCCGAGGCCATTCAGTACTATTACAAACTGGCTGCCAAATGGGGGACTCCAGTGGTCGTGCAAGCGCACATTACGGGTCAGGAGCTAAATGTGACGGCTTTGGGAGATGGAAAAGGGGTGCTGATTGGGGCGGTAGCCATGCGCAAGACCTACATCACTCAGGCGGGAAAAGCTTGGGCCGGAATCTCTATCCGTGATAACGTCCTATTAAAGATGGCCGAGCGGGTTATGCACAAGACAAAATGGGCAGGGGGCATGGAGTTGGAACTGATCAAAGAAGAAAAAACGGGTAAGGTGTACCTGATCGAGATCAATCCCCGCTTTCCTGCCTGGGTATATCTTTCTGCTGCTTGCGGACAAAACCACCCCGAGGCCTTGGTTCGGCTGGCGTTTGGTGAAGAAGTGCCGCCAATGGTGGGTTATGAAGTCGGAAAAATGTTTATCCGCTACGCCTTTGATATGATCTGTGAACTTCGTGACTTTGCGACATTCTCTACACAAGGGACGCTGGAACATCGTCCAAAACTTCAGGCGTTTTACTGGTAATCCTACCAGATCATTACCCCCGCTTCTTAACTTTCAAAATAGCAATACGATGTCTAAACTAAGATATGAACGTCCGATAATCCGGATGCTCAACAGTACCATCACCCAAAAGTTTGGGGCTTCTCCAGGGTTCAAGCCTTTTACCCATATAGATGGCATGGCCGTCAAAGAGTTAATCGCCGATTATGGCTCTCCGTTATTTGTGATTTCCGAGCGGACCCTGCGCCAAACCTATAAAGCGGCCTACCGTGCATTTTCCACCCGTTATCCCAAAGTGCAATTTGCGTGGTCGTATAAAACCAATTACCTGAATGCGGTTTGTCAGGTTTTCCATCAAGAAGGTTCTTGGGCGGAGGTGGTTTCTCGGTTCGAGTTTGAAAAAGCCTTGCGAAATGGTGTTCCGGGCAATAAAATTATCTTCAATGGTCCGGAAAAAACCGAAGATGATCTGAGAACGGCGGTTCAGCATGGTGCTTTAATTCATATAGACCACTTTGATGAACTGAATATGTTGTCTATGGTGGCCGTTGAACTGGGCATCAAGCCAAAAGTGGCGATTCGTGTCAATATGGATACGGGTGTGTACCCCACCTGGGATCGTTTTGGGTTCAACTATGAATCTGGACAGGCAATGGAAGCCGTTCAGAAAATTATGACAGGCGGCATTTTGGAGTTGCTGGGTTTACATTGTCATATTGGCACCTTTATGCTTTCGACAGATGCTTACCGAATAGCAGCGGAAAAATTATCCAAACTGGCGCTTCATATCGCCGAACACTTTGGGCACTCGCTCTCGTATCTGGATCTGGGTGGGGGGTTTGCCACCAAAAATACCTTGCGTGGGGCCTATTTGAATGGGACAGATGCGGCGCCTTCTTTTCACGACTATGCCGAGGCCATTACAGATGTCTTGCTGAATGCTGGATTTCAGGCAGGGCAATTACCCACCTTAATCTTGGAAACGGGAAGGGCACTGGTGGATGATGCAGGATATCTTTTGGGATCGGTTATTGCCAATAAACGGCTCTCGGATGGTCGCCGCGCCACCATATTAGACTTTGGTGTCAACATCCTTTTTACCGCTTTTTGGTACGAACATACCATTTCGACAGCGCAAGCCTGCGGCCAATATGGAGAAGATGCCGTATTATATGGCCCTTTGTGTATGAACATTGATGTGATCCGCGAGCATATTAAACTCCCACCCCTCAACCGAGGAGATCAGGTGGTGGTACATCGGGTTGGTGCCTATAACATGACACAATGGATGCAGTTTATCACACTGCGCCCGAATGTGGTGCTATTGGATATGGATGGGAAACCACACATTATCCGTGCCGCCGAGACCTTAGACGACCTCGTCATGAACGAATCTACTCCTGAACACCTGATGGAATTGGTCCATTAAAAAAACAAGTTGTGTCATGCCCAAAACATCCCAATTGTTGCTGAAAATCTGGCGGTTGTGGCCCTTGTGGTTAGAGAGTACCCTGAACAGCTATGGCCAACTGTTTTTCTCCCAAAGCCGTGTACTTTCGGTTATGGTGATGGTGGCCTCTTTCACCAATTGGGAAGTGGGGCGTTGGGGGCTTCCGGCCATTTGGCTCACACATGCTCTGGCGTGGATCGCCGGATTCGATAAATCGCTTATCCGTGGCGGCATGTTGGGGCTTAATAGCCTGTTGGTCGTTTTTGGGTTGGCCCTTTTATTTCAGGTAAATTTCCCTTTTGTCCTTTTGTTGGTAGCGGCTTGTATGTTTACGCTCGTAATAGGGGTTGCGCTACATTACGGCCTCTCGCATTGGGGAGTTCCGGTACTCAGCCTGCCTTTTGTGTTGGGTATTTGGATGATGGAAGTGGCCTCGCGGCAATTTGCTTTGCTGGAGTGGAGTACCGGTTCTATCTATACCCTCAATGAACTTTATAAATGGGGTGGAAGTGGATTGGTTCAGGCTTATGAAGCCTTTTTAGGGGTGCAATTACCCAGTTTAATGGAAGGTTATTTGCGTTCGTTGGCTGCCATTTTGTTCCAGAACAATTGGTTTGCCGGGCTTTTGATTGCACTGGGATTGTTGGTTGCTTCGCGTATTTTGTTTTCGCTTTCCATTATGGGTTTTTTGCTGGGCTATGGTTCGCAATGGATGTTGGGTATGGACCTCACAACCTTAAATTACGGCACATTAGGGTTTAATTACGTCCTGACAACCTTGGCGCTGGGGGGGTACTTTTTTATTCCTAATGTACATAGCTATGGCCTCGCTATGGCCGTTATTCCGTTGGTTATGACGTTGAATGCGGGACTATCTGAGTTCGCGAAGATGTTTCAGGTGCCTATATATTCGTTGCCTTTTGCACTGGCAACTGGCTTTATGATGTACGTCATTAAGTTCTCTAATCGTACCGATGTATTGGCACCCGTTTTGTTACAATTGCGTTCGCCAGAAGAAAATTTATATGCGTATCACAATCAAAAACAAAGGTTTAAAGGATTTGTTTGGCAGCAAATTTATTTACCCTTTTTTGGAACATGGCGTGTATCGCAAGGGCATAATGGCGGAATTACACATCGGGAACATTGGCAATACGCTTGGGATTTCGATCAGACGGATGCCGAAGGGAGAACGTTTGAGTATCCCGGCATGCATCGAGAAAATTATTATTGTTATAACCTTCCGGCTTTGGCACCCGCAAATGGGGTTGTTGTGGCTGTACAAGACCACATTCCCGAAAATGAAATCGGACAGATCAATCTTGGGCAAAATTGGGGCAATACAGTGGTTATCCAACATGCAGAGGGCCTTTATTCCAAATTGAGCCACTTGAAAGCGGGGACGGTTTGTGTAAAAACTGGCGATATTGTACAAACCGGACAACGTCTCGGTGTAGTAGGGAATTCTGGACGTTCGCCAGAGCCTCATTTGCATTTTCAGCTACAGGCCACGCCTTATATTGGTGCTGCTACCCTTCGGTATCCCATCGCAGCCTATTTAACCCATTCAACAGAAGGGGTAGCACTAAGGCAATATGGCTATCCCGAAGAAGGAGAACAGATATCGGCTGTCCAATCCCATGCAGGTTTAGCTGCCGCTTTTGCTTTTCTCCCTGGTCAAACGGTTTCTTTCCAACGAGAAGACAAGGAGGGCGAAGTAACCCATTGGCAAGTGGAAACAGATGCTTGGAATAAGACCTGCTTCCATGAAGTTGCTTCGGGTACACGAGCCTATTTTGTGAATGATGGAACCGTTTTTTATTTTACCCATTATGAAGGCGACCGAAAAAGTGACTTATTTGCCTTTTATATGGGGTGTCATAAGGTGTTATTGGCATTTTATCGGGGGGTTTCTGTTTTTGATGAGTTACCACTCCACCAAATCTGGCAAACTCCAAGGCGCTGGATTTCTGACTTCTGGTCTCCTTTTCATGTAACGGGGAAAGCTGCATTTACGGCCATCAATGAAGCGCCCGAAGAAGTACCTCAGGATATCACCGTCCGTTCATCGGTCGAGTTATTTATTGGAAGCCATAAAAAACAACAATATGCCTTTAAAACCCAAATTGTACAAGGGCATATCACGGCGTTTTCGGGGCAATTTGGAAACGTAAACCTTACCTTAAGGCGTATTTCTCCCGCATTATAAGCCACTTAAAATACATGAAATCCATTCGTCTTTGCCTCTATTTGTTGTTACTGTTCACCACTTGGGGAAACGTAAAGGCACAAGAAAGGTCCTTGTCTTATCCGGAAATTTTGGATCAAACCGATGCCGCCTTTCAGAAAGCCCATTGGAAGGAGGTGGTACAAATTTGTGAAAAAGCCCTCGCGGAAGGCAATGATGCCTTTGTGATCCGGCAGTATTTGGGTATTGCGTATTATCGCCAAAAGCAATACACGCAAGCCTTGCCACACTTTCGCAAAGCTTTGGCATATTTTGGCTCCGAACCCATTACACAAGAATACCTCTACTTTACGCTATTGTTGCTGGATCGTGGTCTGGAGGCAAATGCAGTAGCGAGAGAGATGGAGCCAGAAGACCAAGCACGATTGGGACTGAAGCCTAACCGAAAGTGGATGTTCACTTATATAGAGCCGGGTGCAAAGTTAAGCACCCTTGAAGGACTTAAACCCATGGTATTGAGCACCCTTGGCATAGGCCATCGACTGGGTCGTACGATGGAGGCCTACCATGCAGGGGCGTACATCGCTCAGGAAAATAATGGATTTCGTTATCAACAGTACCAATATTATTTGCTGAATCAAGGACTCGTTGTGCCAAACCAAACCGTCGAAACAGCCCTGCATGTGGTTGGAATGAATGGCAAAAGCAACACCTTTGGCATGGAACAAAAGGGCCTCGCGTTATATGGAGGCTGGAGGTGGGCCCCCACTCGCTGGGAAATAACCCCGCAGGTAACTTGGACGCGCCTACAAACGGCACTCCAAACCAGTGCAGGGGCTACAGTTAAGGACTCCAGTGCAACGACCACACAGGTGGGCTTGTCCGTGGGGTATTGGCCGCGAATGGGGAAAGGGCGCATATGGCTGGGTTGGCAAAATGAAGTGGCATTGCATAAATATGATACCTTACTTGAGGAGAATAGCCAAGTCTTCTTTTTGATGAAAGCCCGGATCTGGGCCCAAATTCACCCGAAATTGAACCTTACTACCTTCTATTACGCTGGACGTGTTCCTTTGGCTTCTGAAGATAAGGGAAGTTTGTTCCTCAATTCACCGGATCTTACGACGAAAAAGTGGGGCTTAATGGCTGAATTCCCTGTAACCCCCAACGTTTCATTGTACGGCGTTTATCAGTTGGAAGCCAAAGAAAAATCCAACACGTCCTATCAAAACCATGCGATCATAACCGGAATTAAAATAAAACCATGAAACGCTTTAAACTTACTTCCTTTATCTGTTTAATCGGATTTTTTTACCTGTTCACATCCGTAAATAATCTTTATGCACAGGACGTTCAACAGGCTTTTAAGAGCAGTTATACCGCCGAGAATAACAAGGATTATGCATCGGCAATCACTTCGCTACGTCGGGTGTATAGCAATACATATGAAATGAACCTCCGTTTGGGCTGGCTTTATTATTTAGACGGTAAGTACCAAGAATCAATAAGCTATTATGAAAAATGTATCCAACAAATGCCGATGTCCATCGAGGCCCGGTTAGGGTACGTTCAGCCTGCATACGCACTTGAAAAATGGAATGACATGCTCAATCAATATTTGGCAATTCTCCAGATAGACCCCAATCATTCAAAAGCAAATTACCAAACAGGGGTGGCTTATTATTATCGTAAAGATTATCCTCGTGCGGAAAAATATCTTCAAAAAGTGCTCAATATGTATCCTTTTGATTATTACAGCTTGCTGATGTTGGGTTGGACAAAGTTTAACCTCGGTAAAAGAAACGAAGCCAAGGTATTGTTTAATAAAGTCTTGCTCTATGCACCTGATGATACTTCTGCCAAAGAAGGTCTGAGCCTGATTCGTTGATCGAACATCGTCTTGCAGGTTTGTGGGGAAGAGACAAGGCGTTTCTTCCCTTTTTTTATCCTCCTACTTTGCCACAGATGAGACAAAAAACGGGAAATTTATAGATATTGCTTTAGCCATGGGGTGTTCCCAGTTGCTTACCTGCCTATTTTTTGGAAAAGCCCTTTCAGAAGTCTGATTTTGGAATTATATTTCCAAAATATTAATCTTCTGCTAACCCTCAATCGTACCCATCCTATGAAAACATTGACACCATTTATTTTAATGTTATGCTTTGGAACAACTTCCCTTTATGCTCAGTTCACCACCAACTGGAGTTTGGCGCATGGTTCTATGCCCGGACTTGGCCAAGGAAGTTCCTCGTTGGATTTATACCGTGGCTTGGCCTATGGTGTGGTAGGTGGAAATGAACGTCTCTACTATGTTTCGCGTTATACGGGCAACCATATTTACATCTTAAATGCCAATACGGGTGCTGCGGCTTCTCCCGCCGAGTTGTCGTTGACAGGTGTAGCAGGCGGCGCTTTGGTGCTGAATGATGTTGGGGTAAGTGAAGATGGAGTAATCTTTGCCTGTAACGTGAGTGCAAACTCGGATGCGGCCTCGCCCTTTCGTTGCCACCGCTGGGATACAGAAAGCCAACTTGAAGCCACGCACTATACCTTCCAAACCCCAGCCGCTGCTCGGTTGGGCGACAAAATAACCGTTACCGGAAGTGTAAGTGGGGGCAACCTGGCCATTTGGGTGGCAAGTGTGACCAATAACAAGGCATATAAACTCACGCTTCCGGCTAGTGGGACTGTGTTAAGTGGAACAGAATACAGCACCGATGCCACCATCGGTAACCAGGCCTCCGTTTTCCCTTATGGCGCAGGATTTGTGGTGAATGGTAACAGCACCGCTCCTAAATATTATGAGACAACCAGTGCGACCGTCGCCGGAACCTTGCCGGCTGCTTCGATTGGTGGGACGGTAAACAACAATGCCCTGCGGATTTTTTCTTCGGGTGGGAAAACGTTTTTAGCCACCTTTGCTTATAGTGGAACGATTGGTGCTGCTGGGGCACAATATAGCATCCGTGTGGCCAATCTCAGCAATACCTTTGCTACGGGATGGAGCTATGGCTTTTTTGATATTGCCAATCCAGCCTCAAGTGCCAATGGGAATGGCGCTGGAGATGTGGATGTACGAATCAATGGCGATGGAACGGCCACTATTTTTGCCATGGCTACCAACAATGGCATCGTATCGGTGAATACCACCAATTCTTTGGCTACACTTTCCGATCGCGAGGAAAACCCACTACCTACCGCGTTCTACCTGAGTGCCCCGTATCCCAACCCCTTTAATCCAAGTGCAAACGTCACGTTTTCGGTAAAGCAAGGCCAATCCGTCACACTTACGCTGGTTAACCTCTTGGGACAGTCTGTTCAGGCCTTGTTTACCGGTTCGGTTCCGGCCAATGCCTTACAAACCGTGCGTATCAACGCTGGTAACCTACCCGCTGGAACGTACTTCGTCCGGCTTTCTGGCGAAACCTTCCATACCACCCGACCTCTTACCTTGCTTAAATAAACCCATCACTTATTCATTCATTAAACACATAAGGTTATGAAAACAAGAATACAAATTGTCGGGCTTACGCTTCTGGCGTTTTGTTTGCCGAAAGTGGCAGTAGCCCAATGGACTTTTAGTGCTGGCTATAATGTTTTGGATGTTGCCAACGACAATACAGGCGGTATCACAGGCATTACCAGTACTAACTATGGCAATACTACAGGTCAAGAACGCGGCATTGCCTACCGACCGGGTTCCCCCGGAATTGTCTATATTGGCAGAGGTGGTACCACAACAGGGGATGGGCGTACCGGTGGTGTTGTTGGTATTGCCGCCATTAAGTTGGAAGCCTATGGGGCATCTAACTATACGGATACCGGGCTAATTACCTCTGGTGGTACACCTGCGAACTTTAGCTTTATTCAAGCGATTTTTTATGAGCCTACTTGTGATAAAGTATGGGTGATTGACGGCGCTAGTTCTACTGCTCGGCTATGGTACTTTAGCGGAGGCGCACTTGGTGGCTCTCCTTCTGGTGGTGGGGTTGCAAGCACGGCAAACGCAACAGGTATTACACACATCACGCAGATGAGCAATGCTTCTGGAGCGGGCGGTACTGGAAGGGGACTGGCAGTACGAGTTTCTGGAGATTGTAGTACAGGAACGGTAACGGCTGCCGTGGGCATGGGTACGCATCTTGAAGTATGGGAAAGTACAACAGGCGTGGCTGGAACTTATACCATGAAATTTGAAAGTGCGACCGATATGGATGGTGCCGGAACAACTTATGCAGTTTTTGGGTCAAGTGCTGTTCGAGATGTAACGTTTGATCCCGAAGGAAATATTTGGATTGGGGATCCTGCGAATTCTAAAAGGGCCATACATGGGTTTGCATTCGCTTCCAGTGGGACAGGTGTATTGCCTTCAAGGAGTATTCAGTTACCTCGTACTAACTTAGAAACTTTTGAGGGTTCTGGTGCTACCGGTAATGTCAATAGTGTGAAAATGTACAAAGACGGAAGCTATGTGTATTTGCTTGCATCATTTCGTACCTCTGATACTGCTTCAGCCTTCAATCGTTTTGTACGTACTGGTAGCGATATGGCCTCTTATGCTTTTGTATTAACGGATGGCTTTGGGCAAAGTTGGGGTGGGGGAGCTACCTACGCAGATACCAAAGTACAAACAGCGCGGTATAGGGTTGGATCCTCTGGTACGCAGCCCGGTAGCGCAACACAAGCACTTATGTATATGTCCATGCCCTATAGTTCTAGTAGTACCTTGGAATTATCTGATCAGAGTGTCTATATAAACACTTTTATTACGGATTCAGATAAAGGACATACAAAACCGACATCAGGGGTTCATCAAATTGGTATGCCTGCGATGGTTTATGCCGAACGCACTTTTGATGCTGGGACAGGAGCCAGTACAGATCCTCCTACAACAGACAAAGAATACTTGGGTTTCTCACTGAATACAGATCATGGTACCGCTACTGTTACGGAAGCCCGTTGCTTTATCGCTTCTGGGTCAACTGCAACTACCTCTGATATTGCAGCCGTAAAACTTTGGTTGGATGTAAATGGCGACAATTTAATTGATGGCGGAGATACGCTATTGGGTACTGCAACCCATGATGGTACCGATTATGTAGTGACGGGCTTGTCTCAGTCAATCACAGCTACTGCGAAACGATATATCTGGGGGGTTGACCGTGTGGGCAGTATGGCTCTTGGTAAAACAAGCGCGGGTCCTACATTGGCATTGCGAATGGATTTTTCTACAACCGCTCAAGACGTAGTGGTTGCAACAGGTGGGATATTGGCTCCCCTAAATTTCCCCATTCAGAATGCATCCTCTACCCCCCTCCCCATCGAGTTGGCGGACTTCACGGCGCAGGCGACGAAAGATATGGTTACGCTGAACTGGCAAACCATCTCGGAGGTGAATAGCGATGTATTCGAGGTGCAACACTTGGTAGATGGCGCGTGGAAAACCGTGGCCACCGTACAAGCAGCAGGCTCCAGTACGGATGTACGTTCCTATACCCAAGCCATACAAGGCTTGCAAGTGGGTACACACTACTTCCGCTTGAAAAGTGTGGACAAAGACGGCGGGGTAAAATACAGCAAACAGGTCACTGTTTCGGTAGAAGTTCCGGGTACGTTTGTGATGAATCCCGCGTATCCCAACCCGTTTAATCCGCAAACCACGCTCACCTTTGCCGTTGCCCAAAAACAAGCCGTTACCATGACGCTGTTCAATGCGTTGGGACAACAAATTTCGGTCTTGTACCAAGGCGTGCCAGAAGCCAATACGCTCCAAACCATCCAACTGAATGGCAGTACCTTACAAAGCGGTGCGTATTTTGTGCGTCTGATGGGTGAGAACTTCAGCGGAATGCAAAAGGTGATGTTGGTGAAATAAGCCCACATCTGCTTCTTTTTCTAAAGCCCGGAGCCTAATGGTTTCGGGCTTTTTTCGGCATTTTTGTATTCACAATTGCCCAAAATTGTAGCCTAAACTTATCCACACCTGTCTTCTTTGGTTTTTGCATCGCGTGTGTTGGCTTTATAACCCCAAAACGATGTGTACCGACACACTTTTCCACGAGTGCATTTCAAAACTTTCCAAATTACCTCGTGAACACCTCTTTCACATTTTATGCGGCCTGCTGGATTCTCGTATGATGTCGCTCCTACGGAGCTTTTCTCAATGGTAAGTAAAGATTTCCCCTCATCTAAGGTGCATCGTAATGTCTATGGGCATTTTTGAAAGGTACCCCTTTTCCACCTGACTTTTACCTACCAAACGGAGCTATCCAAAAAATACAGGCCCTACACCTCGGCGGAGGTGAAGGAAAAAGCCTCACCGCTAAGTTTGGTACATTGCCGGATATTTGGATGATCGGATAAAATCTTGAACCTGTACGGAAAGGCCATGGCCGCACAACGGTTGGAGGATGTGGCGCTGTAATTGGTTCCAAATTTTTTGATACCAACCTTTTCCTAAGACTTCTGTGTTGTCGTAGAGCTTCTTATATGGTTAGGGAATTTAGTATCGCCAGCTCCGCACATCTGCGCCCGGTGGTGCTGAATCTTCGATGCGTTTTAGAATCATGGGCAGGTATTGCCAATTGTAGCGAAGACGGCTGATGGCATTTGGATTCTCAGGATCGCCGTTCCAGCAATGTTCTGCACGATCGCCATAAGCAATGACAGCATCCGATTTGGGGTTCTGGGTGCGGTTGCGCAAAAAGTCCTCCATCAAGTACACCGCATTATTCAAATAATAATTGTCCATATCGCCGCAGTAGAGGTGGATCTTTCCTTGTAATTTAGGGCCGAGTTTAGCCCAGTCCCGTTCCATGATATGTCTTAAGTCGTAATTTTCTCGCCAGTAAGCAGCGACTTCTGGGTTTATTTTGCCAGTTTTTTTATCAAAAATGCGTTTGGGATAGCCATCGGAACCCTGTGGAGAATAAACTGCTTCCCAGATGTCCCACTGATCGCCAGAGCGGGATTTGTCTCCTAAAACCAGTTCATAATGGTTTTGATCTCGGACTGTGGCGGTGACTTCTCCTAAATAATTGCGATAGCCCGGTTTTTCTATTTCGCGGTGTGGACCGTGCCAAGTGTAAGCATTTTTGTCTTCATATAGGTTGACGAGCGTATATGCACGGAAGTCCACCGGGTCCGGACAGGCTGCGAAAGCACCGTTGAAGGCTTCTGGGTAAAAGACTTGTGCAGCCAAAGCCTCCCAGCCCCCAGTAGAGCCACCATAGGTAAAACGTGCCCAGCCTTCGCCAATGCCACGAAACTTCTGCTCGATGGCCGGAAGTAGTTCTGTCATAATGGCGTCTCCGTAGGGGCCTAAATTTGCAGAATTGACGGCGTATGAATCGTCGTAGTAAGGGTTTGCATGTTGAATTTCCACGACCAGATAACGGGGGAAATCTTTGCTAATCCACTTCTGATAAAAATTGTAGGCTTCTTGTTGTTCTATTCGGTTATAACAGTCTAACCGGAATCGTTCGCTATATGCACAAATCAGGCTTGGGTCAGGGGCTGATGTCCGGAATCCTCCAAAATCTGCGGGGAAATGGCCATGAAACAACATCAGCGGATAGCGTGCTTCCGGATGCGCATCGAACCCTTCCGGAACCAAAACATGTGCCCCCAAATACATAGGACGTCCCCAAAACTCTGTTAGCAGTTTGCTTTGGATTTTAATGTGGCGGATATAAGGGGTGTCTTTTGGCGGCGTGATTTCTGGGTTGATTTCGGTAAGATTTAGTCGGATAATCTGTTTCTTTGTAGGGTCAATACGCAATTTTTGGGGCTTGGAAAACAAATTTCCTGGTTCCTTTCTCCAATTTTGGCCCGCATCCCATGAACGGGGTAATTTAACCTGGTGCCCGGTTTTTAGGTTAAAAGTTTCATAGCGGTTCAGTGCGGCTTGTACATAGTACTCGCCGGCAGGTAGGTCCTTCAGGCTTTCGTAGGGGTATCCGAAAATCGTATGGTCTATGACTTGTGGCTGATTGGGGCGCCAACTTTCTGCATTTTTCCCAAAGATGGGTATGGCATTCAGGCCCCATCTCACCTGTGACTTGGGTTCTGATGTATTGTCTTTGGTAAACATCAAAATAATCCGTCCATCCAAAGGCTCCAGAGACAGTGTTTTAGAAAATGAGATTTCAAATACTGGTTGTGCAAAAGAGGGTGCAGTCGAAAGCAGTATAGTAGCCAGCCAAAATCCGATTTTTTTTCGCATATACGCCGAAGTTGATGTGGAAAAGGAATTCTGTAAAATAAGGCAAAATTGCCCTTCCGTGACAGTTGTGGCCTTACCCATGTACGATAAATATATACAGGTGAAAAGGTTTTTTTAGGATAAACAGCCCTACTATCCTGCATTACATTCTACTCAAAACGAAACGAGTGATCTGCCATGATGGATGTACATCATTTATATGAAGTGGACGTTTCTTGGACGCATGACCGGAAGGGGTTACTGACCTCGCCCGTATTGTCGGAACTAATTGAGGTAGCCACTCCGCCAGAATTTACAAAAGGCGAAGTTGGTATTTGGTCGCCAGAACACCTGTTTGTGGCTGCCCTAAGTAGTTGTCTGATGACTACATTTCTTGCCATCGCTGAAAATAGTAGGTTGGATTTTACTTCTTTTGGCTGTAATGCAGTTGGGAAGTTGGAAAAAGATGGCTTAGGAGGCTTTGCGATCACCCAAGTAGTTCTTCGCCCCGAAATTGAGTTGACCTCGGAGGCTCAGGTAGAAAAGGCGCAACGCATTTTGGAAAAAGCCGAAAAAGCATGCCTTATTTCCCGGTCAGTTAAGTCGGAAATTGTGCTATCCCCGAAAATTCGGGTCACAAAGAACGTTCCTTCTTGATACGAAATGCCGTGTTACGGCTATGTGGCATGGGGGTCCACATAAACGGCGTACTCATTACATAGGGTGCGCCGTTCTTTTTGAATGTTGGGTTGTGTGATGTGGCAAATAGTGGTTACGTTTTAGGCCCTTTCTCTGATAGAATAAAACCCCGTACATGATATAAGTTAAGTCTCAGGTGGTTAGGGTTTTACATTAGTTTTTTTGCATAGCGCAATGTTTTTCTTTTAGGGCACGGTCTTTTAGGCCTAATTGCTCTGCAAGTGCGATATCGGCGCATCCACCTGAGACATCCCCATATTCTAATTTGGCAATGGCCCGATCTAAGATGGCCTCTGGATAGTTGGGCCGAAGCGTTAACACCTTGGTATAATCGGAGATGGCTTCTGTATATGCCTTTCTTTGCGTTTGAATATTGGCACGGGCATAAAAATAGTCAGGATAATCGCCCACGAACGAAATGGCGCGATTCAGGTCATGCAAAGCCTCCTCTAAGGCTCCTTGTTTTAGGCGTAATTCTCCCCTTAGGTGGTAGGCACGGGAGAAAGTCGAATCTTTTTTCAGGGCTTCGTTAAATGCTGCCAATGCACCAACTTCATTCCCTTCAAAAAGTTTTTCCATCCCCCGTTCACATAATTGCGCTGCCAATTCGTATGGTTGAGGGGTTTTGTTGATGGTGCTGGGCTGTCTGGTCTGCCCCCAGACGGTTATACAACAACCGTAAAAGGCCAGTATAATCGGTAAAAGGGTTTTCATTATCCATAGATGTTTAGTCGAGAAGGCTGCCTAATATAAATCGGAACCGATCTTAATTACACAAGCAAAAAAAGAGTTTTTTTACAATCTCTCATAAGAAAACTTGATTCTGAGCGATGTTTGAACAATATCGCGATATCCGCCTTCCCACTTACCAAAGAAGGGCGGGTAACATGTCTATAGACAGTTCTTGTATTGAGTACTAAACCAATCTTTATGATGTGAAATATTCAAGTAGAAAAGGTTTGCAAAAAAAACAAATTTGCCCCATAATTCGTATGTGGCCCAAACCAAACCCCATTCCTCATATGAAACCCAAACCGATTCGCAAGCCCATTGTCGCCGTCATTGGTGCTGGATTTGGCGGCCTCGCCGTTGTACGTGCTTTGAGAAACGCCCCCGTAGAAGTCCGCCTCATTGACCAGAACAATTACCACACCTTCCAACCATTATTATATCAGGTTGCAACGGCTGGTTTGGAGCCTGAAAGCATCGGAAGAAGTATCCGGAGTATGCTCCAGCGGCAGAAGAATGTAGATTTTGTGTTGGGCAAAGTGATTGCCGTGAACCGATCCGATAAGAAAATTACTTTGGAAACGGGATTCACGTGTTCATACGATTATTTGGTTTTAGCAGCAGGAGCAACCAATAATTTTTTTGGCATTCCGGGCGTGGCCGAACATGCTTTTACCCTTAAAACCATGCAAGACGCGATGGTACTGCGCAGCCACGTCTTATCCGTTTTTGAAGAAGCAAATCTTTATGCCGATCGGTACGATGATGGCTTGTTGCATTTTGTGGTTGTTGGGGGAGGGCCTACCGGAGTGGAAATGGCGGGTGCGCTTGTTGAATTGTTTGAAATGGTGTTGAAAAAAGATTTTCCCCACTTGCCCATTCACCGTGCAAAAGTATCACTGATCGAGGCCAGTTCGCATTTGTTGAATGCGTTTAATGAACGATATCGCAACTATACTGTAGCAGAACTAAAACGACGGGGCGTTCAAGTTTATCAAGGGACCAAGGTGGTGCGTGTATCGGCCAATGACGTGTTGCTACACACGGGAGAGCGCCTTCCAACAGCAACCCTTATCTGGGCTGCAGGCATTCGGGTTAATCCACTTGCAGATTTGATGGGTGTAAAACAAGGTGCTGCTGGGCGCATAGAGGTGCGGCCTGACTTAAGCCTTCCTGATGATCCAAATGTATTTGTGATTGGGGATATGGCCGCCAGTACCGATGAAAACGGGAACCTGCATCCACAATTGGCTCCAAATGCCATTCAGGCGGGGAAACATGTGGCCCTACAACTGAACGCATTGATACATCATCTCCCAACCCAGCCTTATCGGTACTTTGATAAAGGCATCATGGCCACCATTGGTCGTAATGCTGCTGTTGCAGAAACGCCTTGGGGTTTTCGAGCAAAAGGTTTTGGCGCTTGGCTGGCTTGGCTTTTTGTTCACCTGATGTACTTGGTAGGGTTTCGTAATCGCTTGCTGGTTTTTTTTGATTGGTTATGGAACTATATTTCTTATGATCGCAGTGCGCGGATGATTTTTCCGGATCCCTTCCGGAGTCGTCCTACTTCTGCTGATATGATTACCCTTTCCGACGAAAAGAAAACCCCGTTCGTCCTTGAGAAGGAGTGGGTACGATGAAGTCAAATCTACGGGCGGGCTACTTTCGGTTTATTGAAAAATAGCCCGCCTTTATAAGTTACTTCTGCCCTGATGCGTAGCATCATTTACGGCTTTTCAGGGGCAGGTATCTCAATCATCTGTAAAAATTGTGCCTCATCTAAGACTACGATTTGCAGTTTTTGCGCTTTCTCCAATTTGGACCCTGCATTTTCGCCAGCCACTAAATAATGGGTTTTTTTGCTCACGCTATCGGTAACTTTTCCTCCTGCCTGTTGGATGCGTTGTGCGGCCTCGGTTCGTCCCATTGTTGGCAATGTACCCGTAATGACAAATGTTTTTCCGGCCAGCGGCAAATCGGCGGTAATGGGTTTAGCCGCTTCCTCTGGCATTCTTTCGGTACGAACCCCCACTTCTTTTAATGCGTGTACCAACGCAATATTCTGAGGCGTAGCGCTCCAAGATGCGATACTTTCAGCAATTTTAGGCCCAATACCTTCAATGGTTTGTAGGTCTGCGGGGGTAGTCACCAAAAGTTTTTCTAAGGATTCAATGTGGGGAACCAAGAGTTGCCCTGTGGTTTGACCGACAAAGCGGATGCCAAGTGCCCAGATAAGACGGGCTAAACTACGGTTTTTGGATGCTTCTATACCGTCTAATAGGTTTTGTGCTTTCTTTTCCGCAAAAGCCGGAAGGGCCAACAGATCGTCTTTCTTAAGGTGGTACAAATCCGGTAATGCTTTCACTAACCCTTTTTCTACCAAAAGCGCGGCCATTTTTCCACCAAGTCCCTCAATATCCATAGCCTCGCGGCCCGTAAAATGTTCTATGGCTGCCGTTAGCTGTTCGGGTGTGTTGGTAAGAGTGGTGTAATAGTCTGCCTCACCTTCATACCGCTGAACAGGGAGGCCAGCAGCCGTGCAGGCATTTTTGAAATCCCAAGCCTGCTCTGCGCCAGTGCGTGCCTCTATGATGGCTTGAACCACTTGGGGAATGACATCTCCGGCTCGCTTGATCAGAACCGTGTCTCCAATTCGGATATCTCGGCTAACGATATAGTCCTCATTGTGCAAAGTAGCTCGTGAAACGACCACGCCACCGATGGAGACGGGTGTTAAGAGGGCAACGGGCTTTACCACGCCTGTTCGACCAATGCTCAGCTCAATGTTTTCGAGGCGCGTGGTTACTTCCAAAGAAGGGAATTTATAGGCCACGGCCCAACGAGGCGCATTAGACACAAAACCAAGCGCTTGTTGATGATCAAAACGATTAATTTTAATCACCAAGCCATCAATCTCATAGTCTAAGGCTTCGCGTTGGTTGGTCCATTTTTGAATCATATCCACAACTGCCTCCAAATCCGAACATCGTGCTTTGTGCGGATTCACCGGAAAGCCCCAAGCCGCTAACTGTTCCTCCATTTCGAAAAGTCCGTCTGGCAATTCGCCAGAAACAGGTCCAATTCCGTAACAAAAGAAGCTAAGAGGCCGCTTCGCAGTCATTTTGGAGTCCAATTGCCGTAGGCTACCCGCAGCACCGTTTCGAGGATTGGCAATCGGCGGTTTTTGTTCGGCAAGAAGACGTTCATTATACTTCTGAAAATCTGATTTACGCATATAAACCTCGCCCCGTACTTCGATACGGTCTGGAATTGGAGGTAAATTTATGATTTCATAAACAGGTATTTGTAGTGGAATACTGCGAATAGTTCGTATATTTTCCGTTACATTTTCCCCGGTTTGCCCATCTCCTCGTGTGGCTCCCATTACCAAGTGTCCTTTTTCATAGGTCAGCGCAATGGCCAAGCCATCAATTTTTAACTCCACGAGCAATTCGGGTTGGGTGACACCAAAAACGGGCAGCAAACCTTTTATACAACGGTCGTACCATGCCCGTAAATCACCCTCCGAGAATACGTTTCCGAGGCTAAGCAGCGCTTGTGGGTGCTGGTGCTTCTGAAAACCATCTAAGACTGCTCCACCCACGCGCTGGGTCGGCGAGTCCGGTGTTTGAAGCGATGGGAAATGGGCTTCAATGGCCTGCAATGCCCGAAACAAGCGGTCATACTCGGCATCTGCAATGATGGGTTGGTCCAAGACATAATACCGATGGCTATGCGCGTGTAAAACCACCGCCAACGTTTGGGCCAATTGTGCTGCTTCGTCATGCGAAAGATCCTGAATCTCCATTTCGGAAATCTGATGGAGTATGGAATAGGTTAAAGCTAGATGTTCCATTCGTTGAAAATATCAAGCGCAGAACAAAGTTGCCCTACGCTTGATATGGGTGATGTCTTTGGATTTATTGGCTGATCAGTTTTGTAATCATATCGCGGCTAAGCGTCACAACCTGAAGCGAATCGGCGCCGGGGATGGCAAAGGCTTTTCCTTGCACCATAACACGTGCATTTTGAAGCCCCCCTTCCAATTTAAGCGATTGCTTCACGTAGAGTGGCTGATTTTTAAGCTTCAACTCCAATGTGTCTCCTAGTTCCACCCAAACGGGGAAACGTGGTTTGGTATCTGGCGTCAACTTCATACCCGAAATCGGCTTATCTATAGACAAAATCGAAACCATGAAGCTATCCGCAAGCGCCTTGCCGTTTGCAGAAGGCGTAGAGGCATTGGTATCAACAGTCGTATTGGTATGAGGACTGGTGGTCGGCTCTTGGGTTGTACTGGCGGTATTCGAGTCGGCTAAAAGACTTTCGCTTTCAGCCGAGTTCCATTCACTATAAATAAACCATACAAAGACTCCCAATACTGCTAAAACAGCAATCGGAACCAAAATTTTAAACCAGTTGATGCCATCCGATTCTGGTTCTAAACTTCGGATGGGGGGAGAAGGCGGGCGAATACCACGGGTATCATCAAAAACAATCGGCTGGGTCTTGGGAACGGTACTGCTCGCTGTACTGATAGGCTCCTTGGGTGTTGGAGGTGGAATGCTTAGTTTTACCGGGTTTATGGGTTCCTTTGCCTCTGGTGCCAAGTTTTCTGATTCGGGTTCTAGGGAGGGAGCCGCCGGAAGTTCTCCGCTGGACTCCGGGCCTGGTAAAGGATTTGGAAGATCAACGGATAAATCAAGCGGTGTTTCTATGGTTTTTTCTTTTTCTACACGCGATTTGGAGGGTTTGCGGGCTTTTGTGGGAACGGCTTTTTCCTCAATGGGTTTGGTTGGTGTTTCTGTCAAGGTTTTTGTCGGCGCCTCGGGAAGGGGCTCCGTTTTAGCCGTTGCTTTAGGGGCTGGCGCAGACCGAATTACCACAGATTCCGGGTTGATAAACCCTTTCAAAGCACCTGAGTACTGACCCTGTAGCATCTCTTCCAAACTCGATACCGCTACTTCTTTGGGAATATTCAGCGCTTCGGCCAAGGTTCGAACAAATGCTTTCAGATAGACGGTATTAAACCGAGGATGACCTAAAAGAGCGCTTCGTTCAAATTCTTCCAAAATGTCTGCTGTCACCAGGGTGGTACGGCTCAACTCCGCAATGGAGATTTTACGGGACTCACGTATGCGCCGGAAGTCGTCGGCGAATACATTTCCGGTGATATTATCCGGTTGATCCATATTCAACAGGGTCTGGTAAAAAAGGAGGGTTTTGGGGGCACGTTTAGCGTCAATATAAAATAAAAAAAGCTCGGCCCCAAAAAACAAGACCGAGTCATTTTTTTATTTATGTCGGGAAGACAGGATTTGAACCTGCGACCCCCAGCACCCCATGCTGGTGCGCTACCGGACTGCGCTACTTCCCGTAAGCAAGACCCACAAAATACGGAATAAAGCGGGTCTTGGCAAGGCATTCGTGTGCTTTGACGCTGATTTCATGTGCAGCTTTGTCACTTTGCTTAATGAATATTGCCCCAAACCCGAATAGACTCTTCCACGTCGCGCACCATCTGGTCGGTTCCAATATATACAGGGGTGCGTTGGTGCAACATCTTGGGCTGAATTTCCAAAATTCGGCGATGCCCATCGGTTGCTCGCCCACCTGCCTGTTCGATGAGAAATGCCATAGGATTGGCCTCGTACATCAGCCGAAGTTTACCAGCAGGACTACGGGTATCGGCAGGATAAATATAAACCCCACCCTTGATTAAGTTACGGTGAAAGTCTGCTACAAATGAACCGATATAACGTGCGATATAAGGCCGTGTGCCATCTGGGGCTTCTTCCTGAACCCATTTAATGTACTTTTTAAGTCCCAATGGCCAAGAATGATAGTTTCCTTCATTAATCGAGTATATTTTTCCGATCTCTGGAACCCGCATATTGGGATGAGACAAGATGAATTCGCCAATTGAAGGATCTAACGTAAAACCATTTACACCATTTCCAGTGGTATATACCAACATCACCGAAGAACCATATAAGATATACCCTGCTGCCACCTGATTGACACCCGGTTGAAGGGCATGCTCCAGTTCAGGACTTTCAGCCCCCTCGGGCAAGCGAAAGATGCTGAAAATGGTTCCGATTGAAACGTTTACATCTATATTGGTTGAACCGTCTAATGGATCCATGAGCACAATATAACGTCCTGCTTTTGCCCCGCTGGCCGGACGAAGTGGAATGGCTTCGGCATGTTCTTCCGAGCCAATCAAGCAGCATTCGCCACCGCGTTCTAATGCCTTAACAAACTCCTGGTGGGCAAGTCGGTCTAACTTTTGCTGAATTTCGCCCTGAACATTGGTTTCGCCAGAGGCTCCGAGAATATCCACCAATCCGGCACGGCGAACATCCCGCTGTACAATCTTTGCAGCAATGCTGATGTCACGGATAAGGCGCGAAAAAGCCCCTGTAGAACCCGTGACGGCATCCTGACGATCTACGATAAACTGTTCGAGGGTCAAGAGACGAGTAGTTGACATAATAAATAAAGAAATTAGAGGAACATAGGTCACCAGAAGCGCTTCCGGAAATTTTAAAAGAGATTACAGCACTTGCGGATAGTTCTTGGTCAAGATTTGGACAAAATGGCGTGTATTTTGTGCAACATTTTCCGGAAGATTTTTTAAATCTGCTTTAAGCCGAACCAAATCTTGGGGTGTATCTACATCATACCACTTTGGTAAAATGGAAAGTGACGCTTCTGTTGTTTCGATTCGTGCAAGGGTTTGTTTGAAGACATCTGGGTGGCTATAGTGCATCAATTCGAAGGCTTCGGGATACCATTCGTTCATGCCCAAAAGATAATACCCCCCGTCTTCGCTGGGTCCAATCACCATACTATACCGCTCGTTTAGGGCTTCGAAAGCCATCTCCAAAAAATCATCTGGGAGCGTAGGATGGTCTGTCCCCACAATGACAATCCGTTCGTATCCAGCCTTGAAGGTTTCGAGAAAAGCCATCAACATCCGCTCGCCGAGGCCAGATCCTTGTTGGGTAAATATGGGTGCTTGTTTGGGTATCCATTCGCTTCCAGGCTTCATAGGGGGGGGCACATACAGGCGCAGGTCGGCCTCTATTTTCTGATATTGAGACCAAGCATCCTTCAGGAAAGCAGCATAAAGGCTTGCCGCTTCATCGGGCGTAAGCAAAGTAGTCAAACGGGTTTTGACCGCTCCAGGAATAGGTTCTTTGGCAAAAACAAGAAGGGCTGCACGCAACATAAAAGGAGGCTAAGTATTTGTAAAATATGTTAAGGCGTCGTTTAGAGTAGTACACCACGCACCAGAAAGGCTGAATGCTTCGGCAGACTCCTCGAAGTGGGTGGCCCAATCCGGATACTCGTCTTGGTCATAAATTACGTTATGCCACAAGCCCACCAAAATGCCATTCAGATTTTTCGTTATCTCCAGCCATGTCTTTGTTCTTTCGAGTGCTGCATGGGCTGTGAGTGCCCTGTATTGCATCAAGGTGGTGTCGTGTAGGCACAAGGGTACTTCCCATACAGTCGTGGGCTTGTTGTTTAGGTGGTCATAAAGAAGAAATGGAAAACAAGTGCCATTCCGAAATCCGTCGCGATCTACAAAACTGAGCCCGGCATCCAATACAAAGCCATTTAATTGTTGAATATTTGGGGTTTGATGGGCATCCCATCGTAGATAGTGTTGCCGAACGCTTGTGTTTTTGTGAGGCGTATGTTTTCGTAGGTATTCGGCCTCGCTTCGGAAAAAAGCTGGATGGGCATGGCTAAAATACGCTGGATGTAACCCGATTTCGTGCCCGTTCTGGTGGAGTCTTTGGAATAATGTTTGGACAGCAGGCGAGTGAAGCGGGTAAAAATGGTCTTCGGGTGCATTGGCACCTGCTTTGAAAAACCAAGTTGCTTTTAAGTTGTACCGACGGTCCACGGCCAAAAGTCGTTCAAGGCCCCGCTGATAGCCGTCTATTCTTTGAAAAAAGGGCTTTATAGGGCGTTTCTCCTTCCACCATCGCCGGAGTGTCCATTTATAAAGATGGTCTATGTCGTGCGTCATACAAACGGTAAATGGATGCCCTTGCCAGCTAGGTGGTTCTATTGGTAGCCCCATTTGCTGGAGTTTTTCCCGGATGGCGAGTCGGTAATAATCCACAAAAGGGAATGGTTCCTCGCCCCATTTTGCTTGAAACGACGATTCATACCGAAAACGTCCGTGTGCATCGCGTTCCTTTATGAGATAGGTTTGTACATCTGCCAGCCAGAAAAAGGCGGAGGCAACCCAATCAGCACCATGTTTATTGGCATATACGACCGGAATGCGCCTGCCCTGAATCCACACATAGCAGTGGCAGGGGAGGTTGTTGTCCGGCCATACATACGGTATATGCACTGTTCTATCGTCAGTGGGCAATAGAGGGCCATAATATATCTGCCCTGTTGTCTGTCCTTCTGTAAAGGTAGGCGTCAGGCCCAATGGCTTTAAAAGCATCTGAAAAGCATACACAGCTTGTGGCTTACGATTTTCTGGAATGTCTAAATGGACAGGAATGGCTTGCATCGTGTAATCTTACGAAAATTCCAAAGACGGGCGAACCGTTTTTAGAAAGAAGTTGTACTTTACCCCAAGCCATAAATTACATCATCCACTCCTTAAATACCTTATTGCCATGCTGATTCGTATTGTGCGGATGACTTTTCGTCCAGAAACCGTCCCCGACTTTCTGGCATTGTTTAAGGAAATCTGTCCTGTCATTCGAAATATGCCCGGATGTCGTCATCTGGAATTATGGCAAGATGCCGATTTGCCGGAAGTCTTCAGCACGTTTAGCCATTGGGAGGCTGCTGAAGACTTAGCACGTTACCGACAGAGCGAATATTTCAAGGCTACATGGGCAAGAACAAAGGTTCTGTTTGGTGCACCGCCACAGGCATGGAGCCAGACGAAAGCCTTTCCGGTTGATTTGGAAGGTGAAAGCGATTAACTTTCTCGGAACCATGCGTGGGTCTTCGGGTATTAGCATTCCACCATTCGTAAATACCCACGCCAATATTGTATTACACCCCAATTAAGAAAATAATGGTTGGTATGGAATTTACTCCATTGGATGTACAGGATTCGGGCCATGAGGGTTTGTATCCCTATCTTATGCCCCTGATTTTTTGGCTTTCGCTTGCAATCGGCTTTACCGCCATTCTGCTGTTTCTCAAGTTGGGACTTTTGGGGCTTCCTGCGCTAATGATAGCTTTGTTTATACAGATTTGGGTATTGGCCACCAATGAAATTTCTGGGTTCCCTAAGAGCCAAGATGGCATGTTTAGGGCGCAATTCCAGAAAAGACATTTTTTGATGATCACCTTAATGTTGGTGGTGTTGTTTTTTCTTTGCATTATGGCGCTTATGGGAAATTAAGTGATACCATTGGCGCGTTTTTTGATACAGGTCGTTACCAGATGGCCCATGGGGCCGTCTTACGACATAAGAAGCATTTCCTTTTTCTAGCGACGTAACGGAGTGTGTATGCACGAACAAACCGCTTCACTGGTTCAACGGATTCACGAGCGCTTGGTGGTTGCTGCTCGGCGATTAACTTTGGCAAATTTTTTTTACGGGCTACTTTTTCTGGTGGTCGTAGGTGGGAGTATTTGGCTATTGCTTACGGGTTTAGAAGCTTGGTTATGGCTACCTACGTGGCTCCGTTCGGCGTTGTTTTTCCTGTTTTGCCTCTCCCTACTGGGTGGTATAGGCTGGTTTTTGGTTCGGCCATTGGTGTCGCGCCCAAGCGAAGAAGTCGTTGCAAAGCGTATTGGCGAGCGATTTCCGGAGGTTTCTGATCGCCTTACCAATTTGCTCCACCTCTCCGCAGGCCGCCACTCTCAGGCCCCTAATCCGCTTTTAAATGCTGCCGTTGAACGATTGAGCAACGAAGTATCTGTTGTTCCGTTTGAACAGGTGGAAAATTTTAGCCAACCAAAGCACTTCAGTAAATGGCTGTTGGTACCTTTGTTGGCGTTTGGCTTGTTTATTGGCTTGGCACCGCAATCATTTTTGTCGGCAACAGAACGCCTTCTTGCGCCGGGTACAACCTTCGAACCACCTGCTTTATTTCGGTTTGTGGTGGAGCCGGGTAATACCAAGGTGGTGAAAGGGGCTTCTCTTCCCATGAATGTGCGTACATATGGTACGGTTATGCCCATTCAGGCTACTTTAGAAATGGGGTTGAAAGACGAAGAGCACACAGATAAAATTCCACTTTCGGCCAATGCAGAGGGCCGTTTTACGCATCAACTGACCAATATCCGCCAAACTACCCGATATCGCATGGTGTCCGATGGGATCGAGAGCGCATGGTACACCATCGAAGTTTTAGAACGTCCTGCTGTCCGAAGCCTGAATGTTTCGATCAATCCTCCCTCTTATTCTGGACTTGGTGGTCAACGTCTCGATAATAATGTTGGGGATGTGGTCGGGTTACCGGGCACTTTGGTCAACATACGCCTTCAACTCAACCAATCCAATATTACCGAAGCCAATTTACTTTTCGATGATGGTGAACATCTGCCACTCACCATCAATGGAGAGGAGGCTTATGGTGCTTTTAATATCCGAAAAGACGGTAACTACCAGGTTTTATTGCGTAATGCACATCAGATTACCAATGAAAATACGATTACGTATGCCATTTCTACGATGCGTGATGCGCCGCCTAGTGTGGTGATTACGGAACCCTCGGATAATCAAATCATGAGCGAGTCTCAGCGGGAATTGGTGGTGGCACGGGTAACGGACGATTATGGGTTTTCTAAAGCCTCGTTGTGCTGGCGATTGGCCGAACGCATAGAAGGACAAACGATGCCGGAAAGCCGCTGTATTGGACTGGGTATTAAAGGCCGAGAATTGGATCAGGAATTGGCCTATGAATGGTTAGTTCCCGAAGCAACAGGGCTTGATTTGCGGGAAGGGGATGTCCTTGAATACTACATACAAGTTTGGGACAATAATGCCGTTGCAGGATACCAAACGGCCCGTAGTGCCATTTTTACCCTCCGAATTCCATCGCTCACGCAACAGTACAAGGAACTGGAAGAAAAATCTGACAATATTGAGGATCAAATGCGGAATATGCAACATGAATCCTCGGACATGAACCAGATGTTCAACGAACTCCAGCAACAACTTCGGCAAAAACAGGCCCCCGAATGGAATGATGAGCGCAACCTGCAACGATTAATGGAAAATAAGCAGCAGATGGAAAACCGCGCCCAAGAACTGAAAGACCAGATACAAGAACTAAACGACCAAATGCAGGAGCAAAATCTGGTGAATGAAAAGACCTTGGAGATGTTTAGAGAACTGGAACGTATTGCCGAAGAAATCAAAACACCTGCCCTTCAAGAAGCCCTTCGAAGGCTTCAAGAGGCCATGCGTCAGATGAATCCGCAACAGATGGAACGGGCCATGCAGGAGTATAAAAATGCAGAACAACAGATGCGCCAACGGCTCGAACGGCTTAAAGAATTGTACAAACAACTCAAAGCCAATGCCAAATTGGACGAATTGGCGAATAAAGCAGAACAAATGGCCGACAAACAAGAACAACTCTCCGAGAAAATTAATGAAATGCAGAAAGATGGCAAACTGGACGCCAAAGAACAGGCCGACCTAAACCAAATGGCCGAACAACAACAACGGAATGCGCAAGAAATGAAGGAGATGGAGGCGCAAATGGGCGAGCTGAACAAGGACATGCAAGAAATGAAAAATGGTCCTAAAGAAGAAATGAAAGAAATGAACAAAGAAGCCCAGCAGGATAAACTCTCCAATAAAATGGAGCAGAATAAAGAGCAGATGAAGGACCAAAAAATGCAGCAGGCTAAGCAGGGACAACAACAAATGAAACAACGCCTGATGCAAATGGCCCAGCAAATGCGTTCGATGCAAGAGCAACAACAACAGCAACAAGTACAACTCAATGTAGAGGCCCTGCGTCGTGTTTTGGATGATGTGCTTACCCTTTCGCAGGAACAAGAATCCTTGCGGAATGCCACTGGTCGCTTGCAAGGTGATAATCCCCGCCTACGTCGCATTGCTCAACAACAATCAGAACTGCGCGACGGCCTGAAAATCGTTTCCGATACGTTGCTCACATTGTCTAAACGCATCCCCAAGATGAATGCCAAAATCCAGACCGAAGCCACACGGGCGCAAGGTGAGATGAGTTTGGCTGTGAGTATGGCAACGGAGCGGCAGGTGGGGATGGCTTCTGGTAACCAAAAAGCAGCCATGACCCATCTCAATGAACTGGCCCTCTTGCTTTCGGAACTCCTGAGCCAAATGCAAGCTCAGGCTGGCCCCGGATCTATGTCTATGCAACAAATGATGGATATGCTTCAGCAAATGTCTAACCAACAACAACGGTTGAATCAACAAATACAGCAGTTGCTAAATGAAATGCAGGGCGACCGTATGAGCCAAAGCCAACAAGAACGTGCCAGCCAAATATCACAACAGCAACAAGCCATTAAACGGCAATTGGAGCAAATGATGCAGAATCCGGAGTTTAATCAGAAAGTCTTGGGAGATATGAAACGTGTTTCTGACGATATGGACGAAACCATCCGGGAACTCAAAAACCGTAACATCACACGACAAACCACCTATCGGCAAAACCAGATTTTATCGCGCCTTTTGGAGGCTACCCGTTCCCTTAATACCCGTGGACGCGAGGAGAAACGCCAAAGTGAACGTGCCAAAGAACGCAACCAATCATCGCCGATGCAGCTAAAACCCCAAGACCGCGCCACACAAATCCGACGTGACCTTATCCGCGCCATCGAAACTGGATATGCTCCCGATTATGAGCGCCTCATTCGGAAGTACTTCGAATTGATGCAACAGGGTAAATAGAGCCGGAAACACCACATCAGCGGGCTGCGTTGGCGGCCCTTTTTTATTCCCAATCAAGCCCCAAAATGGTCTTCTTGGTATGCTAACGGAGAAGAACAAATCTGCATTGCTTAAAAGGGGGGCGGCACCGAAAGAGCTATGTGAACAGGTGGGTTAAGGAAATAAAGGCCGCCTTAACCCACCTGATGGTCCATAGTTCCAATTTTTCTTGCCTCCTCTTCTCTACATGTTAACTAAATTAATTAAGTATTAAAATGATTTAAAACCTTAAAAAAATAAATAAAAATCACACATTGTCCTATTTGTGTAAACCTTAATAGGTATGAAATTGATTAGGACTCACAAGGACGTGGTTCAAAAAATTTCCTTCGATCATATTTTTAAACAAATTAGGTGTTTGATATTTTATTTCTTAATAAATTATCCTTTTGGCTTTTTGCCCGAAACAAAAGTGGCTATCATTCATGTAACTTCTCTTTGGGGTTACAAAAAAGCCCCCGAACTTTTCGGAGGCAAAAGTGCGCAAGGCTCCGCCTGAGGCCGTACACACCTTAAAAGGGTGCAAATGGGGTTAATGGGCAAAGGCCGTCAGACTAACAGAACCAACACCACTTCGTGCTTCGATTAATGGACCACCGCCATTAAGTTCTGTTTGGATCGTTCCAGTATCGTTTTGCTGGGCCGTAATTTCTGAGGAGATATCCACTTCCGAACCTTCTAAGTCTAAAATTGCACCGAATGACTTAGGAACCGATATTTCGATATCGCCTGTTTCGGTGTCTAATGAAGCACCGCTACATTCATGCAGCCGAACGTCCACATCGCCAGCTTCGCTAATGGCTTCTAATTTACCAAACATGTGCTGGATAGAAATGTTTCCGGCTTGGGTTTTGATTTCAGTCGTCCCTTTTACCTCACGCACGGCAATATCACCTGCTTCGGAGCGAATGGAAATTTGATTGGCATGAAGTTGGTCGGCCTCGATGCTTCCAGCCGCGCTGTGAATGTCTAAGCGGTGAAATGCTTTTACGATACCCAAGTTAATATCTCCAGCATTGGTATCTATCCGAACGTTTCCTGTCAAATTCCCTGTTGAAATGTCTCCGGCTTCTGTCTGAATTTCGATGGTGTTCCCACTGATGGATTCGGTAGAAATATCACCTGCATCACTGCTTAGCCGCACTTCACCAACCAGGGCTTGTGTAGAGATGTCGCCAATGCCGGTTCTGACATGAACGTGAAACGACTTGGGAATCCGGAGAACAACCCGAATATTGGCATTGCCACTGGGATCGTCTTCCCAAGTACTCCAGTGACGGTCTTTCTGCGAAAATACCCGCACCAGCGAACCCTCTTGAATGGCATTAAACATCAGCCGATCAAAAAAAACTTTGGCTTTTTGGCTATTATGGGATGCCATTTTAAATTCTATATGGGCCTTGTTTCGTTCGGTGGTTTCGATTCGGACGTCGCCGATGGGAATATCCACCTGAAGTTTTTGGCCATCCTGTACATCAAAAGTACGGGAAAACATGGCTTGATAGGCCGATTCAGGGAAATCTGTGTTACCTGATGTGGAATAATGTACCGAGTGAAAACCAATGCTTCGTGGGCAGTGTCGCCGTTTTTCCTGACAATGTTTGGACTTTTGTTGGTTGATTTGGTAGGCGCCAATACCCATCAGGCCAAAGCCCAGCGCCAGAATCAGGAGTCGTTTGCGTGCATCCATAACGGCTCTCCGGTTAAGGTTTTGTGAAAGGAAATCAGATTAATGCGTAACGAAGGAGCACGCCATTTTGTTACATGAGGTCAAAAAATAATTTCACGTTCTGGTCTGCTGGGGTTTGAAATATGCCTACATATGGTGAGACCGTCCATATGGCGGGATCGCCGCTGCATCTTTTCGGAATCTTATCCTGTTCGATGAGGTAAGATGCCTATTTTGTACAAAAGGTCTATGCCCCGTTAAGGTCGCGCATCTCCTTGGTGTACTGAAAAAAAGAGGTAAGGCATGTCAGAAAATTTACTCACCCTTGATGTTGGAAATACGGCTGTGAAAGTCGCTTTATTTGGGCCTAATACGTTTGAAGAACTTTTTCGGTTGCCTACCGATCTCAAACGTATTAAAGCAGAAGTGTTTCAGAAACACGCCCCATTAATACCCGACGTGCTGGAACATCTGGATGTGGCCTATGTGAGTGTGGTCCCAGCAGTAGATACAGCCCTCCAATCGGCAATAAAAAAGTGGACAGGGAAAGAAGCCCTACATCTGACAACTGACTTGCCCTCACCATTACAAATGGCATACCATACGCCCCGTACATTGGGTGCTGATCGGTTGGCAGGAGCAATTGGAGGTTGGATGCGATACGGATCTGTGGGGACAGGCCTGCTCATAATTGATGCCGGAACAGCGGTGAATTACGAAGTGGTCTCGCCGGATGGGTGCTATTTAGGAGGGGCCATTGCACCAGGCGTGGAACTGATGTTGCGGGCATTGGCACGCGGAACAGCGCAATTGCCACAGGTGGAACCCATGTGGCCGGATCGGGCGATTGGACGATCTACCCAAGAATGTTTACAAGCTGGCGTTGTATTTATGCTGGCCGATGCTGTTGCTGGCCTGATCCGACGGGTTTCTTGGGAACTGTCTGCTCCGTTATGTGTGGTTTCGACTGGTGGTTGGGGGCATTTGTTGCGGGCAGAGTTGCCAGAGGTACATCACCATCATCCTGCTTTGGTACATGAAGGTATTCATGCTTGGCTACAGCACCTGAAAGCAGGATGATATTTTCACCACAACCTAAAGGTCCAATAAACGACGGTCCACCATCGTAAAATCCTGAACTACTTGGAGGACATGTGGCGCTGCTGCATCGGAGGGCGAGACTGGCGAGGTGGCCACGACTACACAGCGCATACCAGCCCGTTGCGCTGCTTGAATGCCAACTGGGGCATCTTCAAACACAACACAATGCACCGGATCGCATTTTAATCGCTTGGAAGCGGTAAGAAAAGCCTCTGGATTTGGTTTGCCCAAGAGAACATCCTCTGCGGTAACAATGGCGTCAAAGGTGTCTTTTAGGTGCAAACCATTCAGCACAAAAGAGACATTAACGGGTGGTGCAGACGTAGCCAGCGCGAGGCGAAGGCCCTTGCCGCGAGCTTCTCCCAGTATTTCATAAAGTCCAGTTATGGCTGATAAGCGATCTTTATAGACTGTCCGGTATAATAATTCTTTTTCTTCCCCCAATGCCGAAACGCTTGTGTCACTCAGATGAGGCCCTAAATAGTACCGTAATATTTCAGGATTTGTTTTTCCTGATGACGTATGATGAAAATCTTCGGCGGTTTGGGTAACCCCGTGTCTTGCCAAAAGGGATAGCCATACTTCGATGTGAACTGCCATATTGTCCACAATCGTGCCATCCATATCAAAAATAAGGGCTTGGGTCATAGACATTCTGAAATCTTCTTTTTCAAAAGAGGGGTATTTACAGCATAAGCTAAGGCTTGCGAAGGGCCAAGGGCTTCTCGTACAATGTATTTTCATCTGATAACAATCCGTGGGAAAATCAAAAACCCCTGTACACACAAGGCATACAAGGGCTTTTTTGGGACATACGAAGGCGGTTTTACAGTTGGAATACCGCCCGGAATTCAATCTTTAGTTCATCTTTTGCTTCCACCATCATAAATGAGGGCTTCTCTACATTAAAAGCGGTGAGGCTAACCTCCGTTTTTCCCTGTACATAAACCTTGTTGTCCTTTGTCCAGGTTTTAGCCGTAAAACTGACGGGCTTTGTTACGCCGTGAAACGTCAGATTACCTTTGATGTTTAAGTTCTCCCCATTTACACGAACTTCATTGCTGGTAAAGGTGATGCGGGGGAATTTTAGGCCCTCTACCACTTCGAGCATGTGAGAATCGCGGCTACCATTTCCAGAGTCGAAAGACCGGACGGGGGCAGCAATGGCGGTGCTGATGAACGATTTCGTGGCGGCATTATACCGCAATACCCCTGAAAGCTCGGCACTTTTTCCCACAACCACATGCATTGGGTGGGTGAGGGTGTATTGAATATAGGACTCCTTTTTAAGGATGTTTAGGTTGTTTTGCGCCTGTAAGGCAAAGGGAAAAAAGAGCAAAAAGAAGAGGATAAAACTTTTCATGGTCATGGATTTAGTGGAAATTGCTCATAGGTACGAGATGGTAACCAAAAGGTTAGGGGGTCAGAACTTCATCACGATCATTGCGCCCCAAAGTGCTCCGGCGGTTGTATATCCAACCACACGATGGAGGTCTCGGCGGCCAGTTTGGAGCATTGTTTCGCCAAAAAGACCGTTTGTAATCATTCCTGTTCCGTGGACGTAGGCCAAAATTCGGTGTACTTTAATGTTGCTCAACTTTTTGCCTTCAACCAATAAGGGCGGAGGAGAAAGCAACGACAAGGCACCCGTTACTGCATAACTTGTGGCCATTACCAGTTCAATACTCTTGTGGATGTTTCCGCTCCATTCTCCGTCATAAGCCTTTTGCCCAGCAATGGCGGTTCCTAACATCAGTGCAGAGGTGGCATATCCGGCCACCTGATGGGTCTTAAGCATTTTGCGGCGGAGGCGAAGTTCGCGCTGTCGGTCTTCGGTTGTTAGTGGAAAGATTCCTGTTTTGCGCATAAGCCCTTTTTCACTCCAAAGCCAGCGTTTGGCAACGCTCATCTGCTCCGGAAGTAACGGGGTTGCATCTTGGCTACTGTCTAAAAGAGCGAGCAGACTATCTGCATCTTGTGAAACAGCAAATGAAGGAAATAAAGTACTAAGGAGTACTAAAATAAACGTTTTCATAAGAGCGTGACGGTCAAAATATTGCCGCTTTTGGTAATTGCGAGCGTGGTAAGGTTTTTTTGCGCGACTCCGGTTTTTGTTCCGGTGGTGGAGAATGTCCAACCATGATGGACACAACGAATTTGGCTACCATCGAAACTGGTTACAGGGTTTCCTTCATGCGGACAAACATTGGAAAATGCCCGGAAGGTTCCACCATCATTGATGACAATTGCTTTGGCACTGCTCGACATCAGAAAGCCTTTATCGGCATTCAATGCAGATACAATGGATAGGTCTATGTTCATGGTTTTTCCGCTGATGGTAATCCCGTCTGTGGGTTCCTCAGTGGTATCGCAGCCAGCCACGTTGATGCCATAGGCTGCAAGCCCAAAGGCCACCAGTACACTGCAAGAATCCTTTAAAAAGGTGCGTCGGGTTTGAGATGATTTGGTCATATTTAAATATGTATAATTGGTGTGAAAAATTAATTCTTTATAAATGGTTTGATGGTGGTATGTAGGCCATCTTCAGCACGAATCAGATAGTAGCCACGTGGCCAGTTTTGGGTGTTGATTTCGGCCAATTGGGTTTGTGTTGAAGCAAATACTTGCCGTCCGTTAAGGTCAAATACCCGCAGGGCTACAGGGCGGACACTCAAAATCTGCACGTTCGCGGCAACCGGATTGGGGAAGACCTGAAGCGCAAATACGTCTGCCGACGTCTCTCTTTCCGTGGGCGTCAATGATTTTTCCCTTAGCACTAAAGTTGCTTTTGCCGTCATATCCCCATTGGTTCCCCCATTACCATTGACAGCAAGGACGTTGCCATAAAAGGTAACGGTTCCGGTCCCTATTTGCGGAGCCTGCCATTTGGTAGCATATGTTTTTACGCTATTCGCAAGTCTTTGTGTGTGTTCCACATAGATCCGGTTATTTAGCGCAATTATTCTGGCGGCATTCATCGGCAAAGAAAATTGTCCGGCACTTTCCAAATTGTCGTTTCTAATGGCTGTCATTTGGAAGCCAAATCCAGCAGGGTTTGTGGTGGTGCTTGCTGACATCTTCACGTCATAAGCCGTTCCGGGTACATACTCGGTAACAAGATTAGAAGTCCCGCTTTCAAAAAGCTCAATAACCGCCTGCACACCATAATTTGCCCCTTGAGCATGGCAGTTGTTACAAGAATATTCGGTATTGCCTCCGGGCAAGGGCGCACTGGTTGTTTGTGCACCTTCTTTGGCAGGCCCGTTGGGGTAGGCCGCGATTAGTATAAAGGCGGGTAAAATCCAAAGTAGCATCCATTTTTTCATATTGTAAAGGGCATGGTTGGGAGTGAAGAAAAGGAGGTCGTTGAAGAACGTTGCTGTTTAAAAAAGTAAAAACGCTTAGAGGCCCGAACCGTTCCACGTTTAACCGTTTTGATTTTGCCATACGGATAACCCATGAAGGCATTATATTATGTGCAAATTGAAAAGGGCTCTTATTGGGCACCCGACTTTCGCCAAGCAGACCTATACCAAAATGAAGTTACTGACCATTTTGTTCTTAAGCCTTTCGGCCATTCTTTGTCGTGCCCAAATTGCTCCACAAGCCTTAAAAAGCAAACCTGAATTGGAAAAGGAGGAGGCTTTGCTGGAAGATGTGTTGGAGGATCCAGCACAAGGTGATAGCCCTAAAATGGAGGAAAGAGACAAAAAACCGGGTCGGAAAGCCGTATTGGCCACGTTACCAGATGCCAAAAACTATTTTGGTGGTGAAACGGGAGCAGCAGTGGATAATGTTTCTTTTTCACTTTCTAAAAACGGCGCCACGCTTTTTGCCGAATTCCTGAGTGATTATCTGTTTCTGGGCAAAACCTTAGGATATGGCCGGATTGGATTTGGGGCATTAGTGAATACAGGACAAGACTCTACCAAAACCACCATGGCCCAATTCTTGAGCGGGGGGGGAAATGGTATGATGTACCTTTATGTGCCGATTGTTACCAAAAGTGCTTTCCACGAGCGCTACGAGATGGCCCGTGTTTCTCTCGTTTTTCTGCCACGGGTGGGGCTTGATATCCCGGCCCTCAATGCCGCCATTACAAATCCAGGCTATAATGCAGACATTGGCTTCGAGGCACAAGGGTTATTGCTTTCTGTCTCCAAAACGTTTCAGTTTTTTGCACAAACTCGGCTTTCTGCTGTGTTGGGGTCGGATGATTTTTACCGACACTTAGGGTTGACCAGCAAGCAATTTCATCCGTTTGTTTCTGGTCGTTGGACGTTTGGGGTGGATCTGAATAGCCTGATTCGAATCTCCGTAACCAACGCATTTTTAGAACCCAAACGCAGTCAGCAAAGCCCTGTTATTTTGTCCGTACAGCTCATTAACCGGCGTCGCTAACGGCCAAAGTTGAGATACAGTCCCCCTTGAATGAGGAGTGGATTCCACGTTTTAGTAAGTTCCTCTTGATACTCATACGGATCTGTACCTAAACGGTCTGAAGTCTTGATCTGGCCAAAAACACCCCTGCGGTTGTTGCCTATTTTTAAAGTAAAGGCTGTCTCGGTGTGGATAAATGAACCCCCTTTTTCGACTGGAGTACAATAACTGTTCAAGACGGGGTCGCAGTCTTGTTGTGCGTCTCCTGCCCTAATTTGGGCCACTTCAAGACTCAAAGTAGCCCTTGCGATTAGATCAGACAAAAGACCATAATTTTTCCACCTTACCCAATGCACTGGAGGAGTAAAAGTATAGGTTAAACTAGGCTGCACAAACAGCCGACGCAAAGGAACCCGTTGATCGTAAATCCTCTTTCTATCACTATAGAAATAGGTTTTTAAATCCCCGAAACCACCACCACCCCAAATCGCCATTCGAACAGAAGGAGACAAAGGAATATTATAAGCACCAACCGCAGTTTCCAACCGCTTGCTAACCCCAAGTTCAGTGTCAAGTACCCAAAAATCAACTATTCCTTTTTTGTAATGCGCATGTAGATTGACCGCAAGGTCTTTGGTTATAGCACTGCTTATTTGAAGGTTTCGCGCGTCCACCATGAGATCCCAATCACCTGCCTTTTCTAAGTGTGGGACAACAGCCGTTCCAAGTGTATAGGTACTTACACAACCACCTGTAAAAAAGGAGAACATAAATAAGATAGGTGCTATTTGATAGTATAAGATAATTTTCATGGTTAAAATAGTTGGTTATAATCTGATACTAATATAATACTTTTTGTTTCTTGATCATGGCATAAAGTTAGTGTATGTTAGAACACTATTCCCTTCACCTAAACCATAAACTTTATGAACCGGAGACGCTTCCTTAAACAAAGTAGTGCATGGGCTATTCCGGCGCTTGCCATTCCAGAGTGGATCATTTCCGATCCGTATCGGCCACTTCCGATGAATTTCTCTCCTTATATGCCTGTTCGGATTCGTGGGGCGGTGCAAAGTAATGGCAAAGGCATTCCACATGTGGCTGTGACGGATGGGGTATCGGTGGTGGTTACCGATGCGAAAGGGGTCTTCACTTTAGTTTCTGCCGCTAATCGGCCCTTTGTCTATATCAGCATTCCAGCGGGATATAAAATTCCCCGAAATGCAACGGGAACTGCACGGTTTTATCAGGCTATTCAACCAGATAAGAAAGGGGAGATGACGGCCCTTTTTGTATTACAACCGGAAGAGGTCCCGCAGGAGAACCACCGTTTTTTGGCATTGGGCGATGTTCAGACCCAAAATAAATATGAAACGGCACGCTTTCTGGACGAGACTGTGCCCGACATTCAACAAACACTCCGTGCCGGAACGGCTGCTTTTGGTGTTTCGGTAGGAGACATCATGTTTGACGATCTATCGCTATATCCAGATTATGAAGCAGGCGTTCAAAAAACAGGGATTCCTTTTTTCCAAGTGATGGGTAACCACGATTTAGATTTTGATGGATTCACAGACGAGTCCTCTACCCGTACATTTACCCGTCATTTTGGACCCACATATTATTCTTTTAACCGGGGTGCGGTGCATTATGTGGTTTTGGAAGATGTGATGTGGGTAAAAAGCGGTTATTTGGGCTACATCCATCAAGAGCAATTAACTTGGCTAGAACAAGACTTGGCTTTGGTAGAAAAAGGTCGTCCGGTGGTTCTTTTTTGGCATATTCCGGGCCTTTCTACACAATATGCCCGCGACGGCGAGTCTCGGCCTAATATTGCCAACTGCGTGACCAACCGTGAAGCCATTTACCGCCTGCTCAAACCCTATCAAACACATGTCATTTCTGGGCATACCCACGAACATGAACATGTTTATGAAGGGGGAGTACATGAACATATTCTCGCGACGGTCTGTGGTGCATGGTGGAGCGGTGATATTTGTTCGGATGGCACCCCCAATGGCTATGCGGTCTTCGAGGTCAATGGCGAGTCCGTTTCTTGGCGATACAAAGCTACCGGACAAGCAGATGACCATCAGCTACGGCTATACAAAACGGGAAGTGAACCCAAAGCCCCAGACGAGTTTGTGGCCAATGTCTGGGATTGGAATCCAGATTGGCAGGTCGCTTGGTACGAAGATGGTATCCGAAAGGGCCGGATGTCGCGTCGTCTCGGGTATGACCCTTTGGCGGTTGAGCAAATGCTGGGCAATCAAAAACCATCTCGGCGGACGTGGGCGGAACCCAACCGGACACACCATTTATTTTATGCGCCTGATCCGGCAAAAGGGGTTCAAGTTATCGTTGAAGCCATTGATCCGTTTGGTCGCACGTATCGTTCAACCCTTTGAGGTTGGGTAAGACCCGCAAAGCAAAACGCCTCCCGTTTGCAAAGAGGAGGCGTTTTGTGCAAATGTGCTAAATTGGGTTATGGAAGGATGTAGGCTGTTTTGACCAATTCTACAATAGAAGCTTCTTCAGGTAAAAACAAACGCATCCTATCGGCGGTTAAATTCAGTATCTGAACAAACCATTTTGGCTGATATTGTGGCCCTGGTTCCATGTGCAGGCTATTGACGGCCATTTTGTACCGATGAATCCGCGCATTACTGATGTGTCCCTCCGTGTCTTTATTATACAGGGAAAGGGTGCTGTCTCGAAAAAAAACCGCTACAAACGGCGTTTCGACCGCATGGATGATACGTCTTACTTCTCTGGTACTGTCCTCCATAACCCAACGCCGAAACGCACGGCTTGCACGCCGACTTAGATCGTCCAATTCGGCATCAAATCCATAATACCGTTTGGTCCTTTCGGTTTTTATCTGTTGGTAAACTTGGATGGCTTGTGGTATAGGGTCTTGTTTTTTATCTACTTGTGTTCCTTGTTCAGAATAAGAAACCACTTCCCAACGGCCATATAGCCATTCCGGATTGGGCGTTGGGGGAGATTGGGCATGGGCGGTGGTCGCGAATAAGAACCATCCAAACACAAATAAGAGGCGTTTCGGTGACATATGGCATGAGGTTTTATGGAAAAAGAAAAATACAACAGTATGGTTTTCTTCCACGAAAGCCTTCACCTGAAGTTCCGAAAGAAAATACCCCATTTAATGGCCGCCTAGCTTCCATTTATCGGAAAGTAGGGCGCGGTATCTGAGCCTAAAAACTAATTACTTTGTATTGAATCTTAAACCGTAGCTGAATGGTATGCCGGACTTTTACAACTTTGTCTTGATGCATCCCTGGCTTTCATTTAGGCATGGCTTTTACCAACCTAATCCCCTCTTCGTCGCATCCTCCACCAATACCTTTCACTACCTCTGTATCTGTAATAGAGCCATTTTTATTAATAGTAAATTGAATAAAAACAGTATCTTGAATTCCTTCCTCGTGCGCCTTATGGGGATACGTGATGTGTTTTAGAAGGTAACCGTTCAACCCATTTAATCCGCCTGGAAACTCTGGTGGTGTATCTACAAAAGTTCTGACTTGTTCTTGGCTTGGGAGGCACTCCCGATCCAGTTGTGGGATCAGAGGATATTGGTGGTAGCGTGATGCCCTGATTCAAGGCTTCTTCTTTAGAGAGATATAAATAGGTTTCGTCTGTAAATGTCATGCGGACGGGCTTGACGTTTTGGAGATGATGACCAATCGTTTTGATGGTCTTGATTTTGCCCTCCACAATTAGTGTCTTTACAGTATCGAGGGGAACCAAGTAGGTGTGGTGGGTATCTATTGCTTTTATAGTATGGTGGCGGTAGCCTGTTGAGGCAGCCATTCCGGTAGAAAACACCAAGAGCAAAAGGCTCCATCAAACATAAAAATTTCGGGAGGTATCAGACTGTTTTTGCATGACTTGGCTTTTATGATTGAAGTTGTGTGATAACAAAATGATCTTGGAAAGCAAGTTCATTGGTATGGATGGATAAAATAAGAGTAATTTTTACTAAAAAATACAAATGTGGGATTTAGCCGTAAGGATTAAATTTGCGTGTTCCACGCAAGTTGCTACCCAAAGTCCCGAAAAAAAACAGCGTAAGACCTTGTATATCGTCTCACGCTGTTGATTAAGACAATAGAGTAGATTAAGCCAATTTGAAACGCACTTTCACCGTATATCGCACTTTTACGGGTTTGCCTTGGTGCATTCCTGGTGTCCAGTGGGGCATTTCTTTCACCAAACGGAGTGCTTCTTCGTCGCAGCCTCCACCAATACTCCGCACCACGCTTGCGTCCACAATCCGCCCCTCATCGTTCACCACAAATTGAATAAAAACATCGCCCTCGATACCTGTGCGTTGTGCCAACTCAGGATACTTTAGGTTTCCAGACAGGTAAGCATTTAGACCAGCAGGCCCACCCGGAAACTGGGGCTGTACCTCCACAAACGTCCATACACCATCTTGGCCTGGCATGGTATTTAATTGCGGCTTGTAGTCTTCCAGATTGGTAGTATTGTGATCCAATTTCCTTTCTACCCATTTCGCACTTGGCGGCGGCGGCGGCGGTGGGAGCATAATACCTTTCGCCAGTGCTTCGTCCGAGGTCATGTCCAAAAAAGTTTTGTCTGTAAACGTCACTCGGATTGGTTTGGTGTTTTTCGGATGGACACTTATTGTTTGAATGGTTTTTGTTTTTCGCTCTACGATCAAGGTCTTCACTGTGTCGCGCGAGGCCATAAGTGTGTTATCCGGTTTGATCATCATTATAGGACGGTCAAAAAAACCGGTTGCGGCAGTGAGCCCGGTGGCGAAGACCAGTAGCAGCAGGCTCCACCAAAGATGAAATCTTCGGTATGAATAGGTTTGTTTTTTCATGGTTTGAACCCTTCTTTTGAGTTGATGAAATTGCGGCGAGGCCATTGCGGAAAGCAATGGATTCGTTCGCTCGGATTCGCTTGCAAGCAATTTGTATAATAATTGGGCATAAGTCTGCCGAGATACTTCCGACCCAGATAAAACTTCGGCATCACAGGTTGCCTCGCGGGCAAACAAAATTTCATGGTGATAATGATGGGCCAATGGATGCCAACCCGTTACCAACAAAAGACACTCCTCCAAAAAACGCCATAATACATCCATCCGGCGGATATGTACCAATTCGTGGTGGATGGCCACGGTGCGGGCATGGCTGGGCGGCAAAAGTGCCGACGGTAATACCAAAACAGGATTTAAGATGCCAAAAGTGAATGGGGAAAAGGACATTGGGGCCGAAAACAGTCGGACACTACGGCGGATACCCATTCGAGTACTCAGATTTTGTACCTCGGCAATGAATTCGGGAGTGTTTACTGGAGAAAGTAGGGTGCGGAGCGCCTGCAAATCGTGCCACGAAGCCCTGAGCCCCCCTCCAAGCCTTAAGCCACGCAAAACCACCAAAACCCATAGTACCAATGGAATCGCGTACAACAGCCGCGCTGTGAGTATCTGGGCAGTTGCGGATGTTTCCGATACCCCAAACGCGCTTTGTAGCAGTTCGAACCCCACCAGCCCCGAGCTGGCTTTTACCTCCCAAATGGGCAACCAGCCCCAATTGGCCCATATCAGGCCAAACGGTAACGACCAAAAAATCGCCAATCGTAGCGCAAGGATGTGGTGCGGATCATGCACCCGAAGAAGGGCACGGTCTATGATCCAAGCAAAGGCACTCCAAACGCCAATCGGTAGCCAAAAGGCAAAAAAAACCCTTGCCCCAAGGTTTTGTAGGGCTTCTAAGATGGTTTCCATAATGCTTTTGTTTTTGGGTGATGGAGCGGTTAATCTGGCTCTTCGTCCATTCCTGCAATCATTGCACGAATTTCGGCCTTTTCCGATTCGCTGAGGCGCTCTTGCTCCACCAACGCTTGTACCAAGGCCACCGATGAACCCTTAAAAACCTTCTCCAATAAATTCTCTAACATGCCGCCTCGCACTTCTTCGGGGGTTCTAATGGCAGAATAGATATAGGTTACACCTTCCGCCCGGTATCGCAAATATCCTTTTCGGGCTAGATTTTTCATGGTGGTCATGATGGTGGTATAGGCGGTTTTACGCTGAAGCAAGATGCGTTCGTGTACCTGGCCTACGGTTGCCTCGCCCAACTCCCATACATTTTGGAGCACTTCCATCTCGGTTGCACCCAAAGGGTCAATTGGTTTTCTCATAATTATCGTACTATTATTTTAGTATTTGATAATCTACGAAAGACTAAAAGTTTTGTCAAGAGGTGTACTAAAATAATAGTTGTAAACGCGCTTTCATGAGGCAATCCTTGAAATTCCATCGGGTTTATCTGGCTGGATTTGGACAGGCCACCCTTATTAGGTAGCATTCGGCTTGGTATTATGGAAGAAATGGTTTAAATTGAAAATCCTTTCCCATAAAGCATTAAAGCAAAGGGACATACATCCAGCCTGCGAGCGCATCCCCATGTCTTAATTTTCATTTATATATACGTTACCAAAACCGCTATGCCCTTTTATCAAACCCTTCACCCAGAGCGTGATCAAACAGATAAACGAATTGTAGAAAACCTGATTCGCTTGCGAGGGGCTTTGCGCAGATCCGATATTCCGGGCCGCTCCTTGAACGATACACTTTTGGTTGCCACTTGGAATCTACGCGATTTTGACAAGCCATCTTTCGGATTTCGATCCAAGGAGGCCTTCTATTATATTGCCGAAATCATTGCACGATTCGATTTGGTGGCCATTCAGGAAGTCTATAAAGATTTGACGGCACTTAATGAGGTGATGCGGATTCTGGGAAGCGACTGGGATTACATTTTTACTGATGCCACCGAGGGTACACAAGGCAATGGCGAGTGCATTGCATTTGTGTTTGATAAGCGAAAAGTGGTCTTTGGTGGCTTGGCCGGAGAATTGGTAATCCCATCAGAAGACAATAGGCCAATCCCGCAATTTTGGCGGACGCCCCTTATCTGCGGCTTCCGGGCCGGATGGGCGAAGTTTATGATTTGCTCCGTCCATATCTTGTGGGGCAAAGCCCAAGGAAGCAAACCACCACCAGAACGCATCGAAGAAATTACACGACTGGCCCAATTCCTAAAAAAAAGAACCGAAGACAAAACCGCTTGGGCCAGAAAACTGATTCTCTTGGGCGACTTTAACATTGGCAAACATGGAGATGCAACCTATAAACCCCTCGAAGACGCAGGGTTTATTGTCCCCGAACATTTGAAGGAGGTCTATACCAATGTGACACGAGACAAACAATACGACCAAATTTTGTTTAGACAATTGGAAGACTCTTTAGAATTTATTACAGGTGGTACCTTCGACTACTTCGAGCATGTGTTTCGTGAAGAGGATGAACCCATTTATGCAGCCGAAATTGCCGCATACCGCTCTAAGAAAAACAAACCTGACTTATCAACACCCAACGAAGATCCAGAACCAACTGAAGAAGACGATAAAAGGAGATTGGTCTATTATAAAAAATGGCGTACTTACCAAATGTCCGACCACTTGCCACTTTGGACGGCATTTCGGATTGATTTCTCGGATGAATACCTCGAAGGAAAACTAAAACCACAAACACCTGCGTAATGGCACGAGGCGGGTCTTTCTTGATAACCCGATTTTGTCCACGGAAAAGGCCATGATTTGATTGAATCTTGCCCAAGAGCAACGTATTTTCTACGACAAACCCTGATTGGTCATGCCCGAAAAAAAGAAAAAAGCCCCTAAACCAACCATTGGAACCTTGCTCATCTCGGAACCAATGATGGCAGATCCCAACTTCCGGCGTTCGATTGTGCTCATCTGCGACCATAACGAAGAAGGTACTTTTGGTTTGGTATTGAATGACACCTTGCCTCATATGGTCTCGGAAGTGCTGGACTATAACAGTAGCTTTGATGCACCGCTCCGGTTGGGTGGGCCGTGCGAGCCTCAGACCCTACATGTGCTTCATGCATATGATGATTTACCAGAGTCGCAATGGATTGCCGATGGCCTCTATTGGGGAGCAGATTTTGAAGAATTGGAAAAACGACTGGCGCTTGGGATACTCCGGCCCGAAAAAATGGTCTTTTTTCTTGGGTATTCTGGATGGAGCGCCGGACAATTGGAACGCGAAATCCAGCAAAAGGATTGGTTTCTAACCACAGTTAAACCGGATTGGGTCTTTGCAGGTGTAGGTACGCAGGCCTGGCGACAAGTTTTGCGGCAAATGGGAGGGCCTTTCGGTCTTTTGGCTAACTTTCCGGATGATCCAAGGTTGAATTAGCCCTTTAGAAATAGGATATTTGGGGAAAACGTGCCCGCGATCGTACAAACATGCACGGTTCAACAGTATCTTTTTAAGTTTTTAAAGACGTTCTCTCGAAAGCAAAATGATAATGAACCAAATTAAGTATTTGTTTTCTCTACTTGTGCTGCTTGCACTCCCAGCCTGCCAAGACGATCCCGTCAAAAAGTATGAAGGACGGAATCCTAAGGCAGGAATCTTTTTAGAGGAAGGGAAAGACCTGATGCTCAAAAACGATACCTACATGGATGCCGAAACCGGAAAACCCTATACCGGCGAAATCAAAGGCGCCATTCCCCAAGATGTGACCCAGCGGATGGATGCCAAAATGAAAAATGGAAAATTTGAAGGTGAATACAAAGTCTATTTTACCGAAAATAGTAAAGAGTTTCTCCGGCTAAAACGCACCTATAAAAACGGCATTGAAGTAGGTACCACGACCAAATATTACCCCGACGGTAAAGTCCTTGCAGAATTCAAATATGATGGCCAAGGGAAACTGATATGCAGCGTGAACTACGACAAAGACGGAAAAAAGACCTTCAACAATTGTACAAACTAACGGGTGCGTTGCGTACTTCTTGCGAATTTGTGTCATGAGGTGCATTCCTCATTTGCATTTTGCCTAGACTTGACGTAATATCTCGGTGATGTATTGGGTTCGATGTGCCCAATGAGGCAGGGGAAATGTATGCCCTTTTCTTGTTTAAGCACCTCGGTACCTACGCATCACCTTTAATAATGACCCTTAACAATACCAATAACCTAATCCTTAACAATCACTCTAAACTAACAGTAATCTGAAGAGGTATGATGATGAAAAAAACCTTCTCGAAAGTACTGGCAGTCGTAGCAGTGGGTTTACTGGGTCTTAGCACCGCTTTTGCCCAGACAGGACAACCTTTCAGTGCCATTTTAACGTTGGATACCAACGGTAACGGCAAAATTGATAAGGTCGTTCTTATAAACTCAGGCTCCGTAGGAAGCTCCTTCCAAGCGGGTACTGCCCCTAATTATGACGGGTTCTCCGTTGCTGGCTACACCTTCTCCGATGCCGCCCCCACATTTGGCGACTTTGAAGGTGATGTTGCAACGATGCCCTATGCTGATGCCCTGCGTTCTGCCGGTGTAACTGGTCTTTCTATTGCAGGTGCTGGCTATCAAGACGTTTTCTTGTCGGTTACCGAAAAAGCTTCGTTCGACGGCGATGCCAAACCACAAGTAACGTACAATGCCAACACGGGCCAATTGGCGATGATCGGCGGTGGAACCAAAGTAGGCCAGATCGAAACCTTTACCCTTGAAGAGCAAGATGGGGTCTTTGTATCGTTTGCGTCCGCTTGTACAGGTGATGCCGATGCTGATGGTCGGATTGACCAAGTAAAAATCAAACTGAATGGCCCAATTGCCACGACAGGTTTTGCAGGCAGTGCTTTCGCTGATATGACGGCTGCACCAGCACCTGCTCACAGCGTGACTGGTGGTGGAATTGCCAATGACGCTGGTGTAGGGGTTATTACCCTCAACATCAACGAGGCCTATCCACAAGCTTGGACAGGGGAAGCCCTCACGATGGTTTATACCGCTGGTAATATTACCGATCAAGGTGGCTTACGTCTGCTCAATAACTTCCGTGCTCCGCTCTCTACTGCAACTAACTTTGCCGTAGCAGACTGTGTGGCACCGTTTGTAACGTCTGCAGAAACGAATGACACCAATGTTGCAGGTGGTACCGCAGGGGTTACCCATATCGCAGGTTCGCCAAATATGCAAGGCAATGGTAAAATTGATACCTATACCGTTACCTATTCGGAAGTCGTAACCCTTCCGGCACTGGCCGACTTTAAAGCCGCCACTTCCATCTCGGATGCATTCTATGGCGCTTATACGGTTGCTTCTTTTGGTGCAAGCACCTTAGAGTCTGGCCCTCATGCTAACTTGGCAAACCGTTACACCAAAAGTGTTTTGAACCTGACGGAAAAATCAACTCCAGATACCGATTCAACACCAAGTTTTACCTACACCAATCAGGCAACCGCTTCTAAGCGGATTGTGGATGCGGTAAGCCTTGAATTGGCAAAGGGAGGCAACACCGAAGCTTCTTCTACTGCTTCTAGTGTAACGTTCCCTGGTGATGATGATGCACCGCCTGCCATTGTTGATATCTGTGCTTTGGATACCAACAAAGATGGTTACATTGATGCTTTGGAATTCCTCTACTCCGAAAAATTAGGCAATAACTTGGGTCTCTACCTGAATGCCAAAGCCAGTGCGGCAGCGGCACGTACCGATGAAGCCACAAAAGGCAACGCTAAATGGAGCCAAAACAACTTCTTGGTACGCACCAATGACGGAACCAACCCCATTGCGATTGATCACGCCTACACACAAGCGCGTCCAGACGACCGTACCATTCGCGTATTCTTGACAGGTTTTGATAAGTCTGTATTAACCGATGTTGCTGGAACCAACTTGGGTTACACCAAGGCCGATGCAACGGGCGAAGCTGCTACCTATCATACCGACTACATGCCACAAAGCCGCTACTTGGCTGATGGAAACTCTGAAGACATTGGCGACCGCGATCCAGTACAAACTAACCAAGCGGTTCCAGATGGTTTCCCTGCTCCTGGTCGTGAATTGTGGCTCCGTAATGCAACGGACAAAGCGGCTCCGGTTGCTATGTATGCAGGTACAGTAGATCAAAATGCCAACGGTAAATTAGATGGCTACTACATTATCTTCTCCGAGCCAGTAGATGGCGCAACAGTAGGTGCACAAGGCACTGTTACCCCTGCATTCTCGGTGGATGGATACGGAACCGTTTCTGTAAACGTTGACCATCCAAAAGATGCGAACGACAACGACAACGTGGTGTTTGTATCTTTTGCTGAAGGCAGTAACTATGATACAGGCGCAATCCCTGCCATTAACTCTGGATCCTCCATCAACCTTGACCTGCTCTTGACGATGGTTGATTCTCCAGACTTACCACAACGTGGTGGTCAGGTACGTGTTAAGTATGATGGTAGCGCTCCGATGACAATCGAGGGTACATTCTCTAACTTGGCTACTTCTTTCACGAAGCTGATGTTGGAAGATGCTGCAAACGCTGCCAACAACAAGGACATCACTTCTGCCGTAACAGGTGTTGCAGCCGTTAATGGCCGTGGTGGTTCTATCTTTGCTACGGTTCCGGTTGATGCTGCGTTGAAAACAGCACTCCAAAATGGTACCGTTTCCCTCAAAGTTTACGGAACGGGTACCCCTGCTCCGGTTGAATTGTCGGTTGCCTTGACAGGAACCAACATCAAAGACTTTGCTGGAAACGCAATGGTCTCTGTAAGTGATGCTATGAACAATACGTTGAACCACAAGAGTGGTACTCCGGCTGTTCTGGATCGCCTCTTTGATGATGCAGAGCCTGTACTTGTTCGCGCTGTTGGTCAAGTGGGCTTCAAGCGCATTCGTGTAACGTTCTCTGAAACCGTAAAAGAAGTTGGTGCTGCCGAAGGAAACTTTACCTATACCAACGATGGTACACCTCCAGGAACCCCGACTCCAACCCATGCTTCTGCTTACGGTGGTGGCGCAATTACCTTTACTGCTGGTTCAACCTCCTTTACGATTGAAAATGCGACCAATAACAACCTGATCAAGTACGACGTATTGGGTGATGTATTGGGTATTGTACGTGCAAACATTACGGTCAATAACAACTATGTTTCCGATATGGCTGGTACAACCGCCGTCTCCGGACGCAGTGCGACGGTTACGATTGCTAACACCCTGAATATCCCGAACCTCCCAACGGACCGCTATGGCGCAACCCCGACGGTAGCGAAGGCTTCTGGTGTTGCTGTAGTAACAGCCATGCAAATAACCGGTGCTGGTCAGGGTGGAAACCCCATCTGGGGAACTGCTGCTTCCAGCAACGACCGCAAAGGCAACATCACCAATGGCGTTGACATCTCGATCAATGATCCGGATGCACCGAAAGTGGTTGCGTCTTGGACCTTAGACCGCAATTCTGACGGTAAAGTGGATCTTATCTTGGTTAAATTGGACGAGGAAATTGACGACAACACCGTTGATGCTTCTAAGTTCACTGTTGCAGGATATACGGTCAATAGTTTCATTAAACCAGCCACTGCTGGTGGTGCTAATGACCCACGTACCTATTATTGGTCTAATGGTGCCGAAAACACGGCCACCACGATGAATCAAGTGGATCAACTCCAAGATGAATGGATTGCACTTAATGTGGAAAAAACAGGTGGTGCAGCAGAAGGTGATACCGACGCCAAGCCACAAGTAACCAATGCTGCTGGTGCTGTTTCTGACTTCAACTCGAACCAGATCGCTGCCAATAGCACAGGTGTTGCTTCTATGGACTATGCTGGTCCGGCAATTGTAAGTGCCAATATTATCGGCCCGAACACCTTTGTGGTGAACTTCTCCGAAAATGTTTCGGGCATTGATAATGGTGACATCTTGTTCGATATGAACAATACAAACTCGTTGCCTGCTCCTGCAAACATCATTGCAGTAAATGTTACAGCGCGTGCTGTCACCTATACCACATACCCGATCAACTTGTTCATGCTTGCTCCGTCTAACAACTTGAAGGTGTCGCTTTCGAGCATCAACAAGATTAAAGACCTGAATGGAACTGCACGCTTCAATTTGCAAAACGGCGCAGGTGCAGCCCCAACGGCTACCTTGAATGGTCCGAATGCAGGTAAAGTTCAAGCCGGTGACTTGGTACGTACGGTTTCTCCGATCACCGCTTGCGGCGCAACTGGACCGGCTCTTGTAGCAGGAACCAATGGTGCAGTGGTATCTGGCGAGATCTGTCGCTCGACTAACGATCCGTTCCATCCGAGCTATCAGTTCGGTGCAACCAAAGTTGCCCGCTATGAAATCTACATGACGAAAGGTGGTGTAACCACGTTGGTTGCCCAATTTGCTCCGCCATCAACTGGTTCAAATAGTACAACTGGTACCGATAAATTTGCGGTAACATTTGCTGTTGCTCCGACCAGCGGAACGGTTACATTTGGTGTAGCAGTGGTTGGCGAAAACATGACGAAAGACGATGGCGTACGTGAAGCAGGTAACAACTACACGCTTGCTACTGGCGCTGCTTCCAACATGGTTGCATGGGGCACGGTTAACATGACCGACGATGTACCTCCAGCCAATGTTGGCAAAGACCTCTCGATCGTTGACGGTGATGCTGGCAAGCAATTGGTTGCTTCGTTCACCTCTTCCGATCATGGCCGCTTTGAAACCTACGGACCGGCATTCGGAACGAGTGTTGGTAATACTGTGACGGTTTATAAAGTTACCGAATACAAGGTATATGACGCTGCTGGCACACTTGTGGCAACCGTTCCGGTTACCCAAGCTATCGTAAAAGATGGTAAAGTTTCGATTACCTTCGAAGCACCTGCTTTTGGCGATGGTAACTACACTGTAAAGGCATCTGACGGAATCAATGTTTCAGAAGCCTCTAATGCTGCGGCTGGCTTAGCCATCGGCGGTACGGTTCCTGGTGATGCCAACGGCGACGGCAAAGTGAACGTTCAAGACTTGGCTGTATTTGCCCAAACCTACGGTGCAACCGCTGGCGCTGGTAACTACACCAAATCATTTGACTTCGACAACAACGGTTCAATCGGCTTGGCCGACTATGCCCGCTTTGCGAAACTCTTCGGCACAGGTGCTGCACTCGGCAAAACCGAGCAACTCCCTGCAACTTCTGCGAAGTTGAGTGTTGAAGTAAAAGGCAACCTTGCTTATGTTCGTGCCAATGGCTTGGCCAACGTACAAGGCTTCCAATTCGACATCGCGGTTGATGGTGGCGAAGTTGTTAAGGTACAAGATGGCGCTGCATTCAAAGGTAATAGCCTCTCGGTAGCTTCCGGCAATACATATGCTGTTGCTTCTACCGCAGGCGCAGTTGAAAATGGCGTAATCGCGGTGATTGAACTTAGCGCGAAAGCGAAGAGTGTAAAACTCAGCGATATCATCGTGGTTGAGGCCCGTGCTGCTAAAGGTGCAGACGAAGTAACGGGTGTTGGCATCCCAAGTGAATTCGCTTTGGATCAAAACTATCCGAACCCGTTCAACCCCACAACAGCCATTCGCTTCAGCTTGCCTGAAAACGCCAATGTTAAACTCCAAATCTTCGACATGACAGGCCGCCTCGTTAAAACGATGGTTGCTGGTCAAGTTGAAGCTGGTGTACACACCATGACTTGGAACGCGACCGACAACGCGGGCGCTCCGGTTGCAAGTGGTGTTTACCTCTATCGCATCCAAGCAGGCAACTTCGTGAAGGTCAATAAAATGACCCTTCTGAAATAAGCCTGACATCAGGTTCAGACCGAGAAAGGGGGAGGGTGACCAAACCCTTCCCCTTTTTAGGTTTTGAAATCCCTTAACGTATTCCAAGACAAACCATGCAAATTTTTGAATGAACCGATTGATTATTGTAATGATCTGAGGTGTAATTCAAAGCATGAAACCGGGATAGAACCAAAAAAAAGGATAGAGGAAAAAAATGAAATTGATCAAGATTCACGTATATGTACTGGCACTTTTTGCTTTGGTTGGGATCAGCCGCGCACAGGTCGGAGGCTCTATTGACTTTGATTTGAAAGCAGGTGATCAAGCCTTGCGAAGTGTTGAAAGCAACCTCAAAGGTGGAGATACCCACAATGTTGAGGTACATGCTTCCAATGTGACCAATGCCATTGCATTCGAGATCAAGGTCTCGTTTGATAATACGTTTTTCACCTACACAGCGCAAACAATTGGTCTGAAAGGGACGAAGTCCAACCAGGCGAATCTCTTAACGCAAAATGGTGGGACGATTTTCAACGGTGCTGGTCTCGAAATAATTACAACCAGTGGAACCAAAACAACGATTACCCTTTCGGTTGCGTTGAACAGTGCAAGCCAAACCAGTAATTCGGTAACGGGTGGTGGATTTTTGGCAAACATTCCCTTAAGCATTAATAGTGGGGTTGCGACCGGAAAGTCGGGAACGGTTACTCTGGAAGAATTGACCATTTTGGACAAAGCCTTTGCGGCCACGACCATAAATCCGGCAATCAGCGGGACAGTGAAAGTAAATGGTGCTCCTACCCAGACCTCGATCACGAGTCCTGCGAATGGCGCTCAAGTAACGGTAGCAGGTCAGCCAACCGACACAATTTCGCCAACATGGTCTGCTTCTACGGATCCAGATGGAAAAGCCGTTTCTTATACTTGGCAACTGGCTACCGATGCAGCATTTACGACCATCTTAAATTCGGCAACTACAGCAGACACCAAAGTAACCCTTACCTTTAAGCAAGTGGATGATATCCTCGCTGCTGCTGGGGTGGCAAAGGGTGGAAAAGTAACAGTTTACCATCGTGCTAATGCCTCGGATGGGGTAAATACCACGCTGGGTACTGCTGCAACGGTTGAACTTACTCGTGGCGTTGTGAATGCGCGTCCATCTGCAATTGCTGGTCTTATTCCAACGAATGATGCCACTGTTGTAGTGGAAGGTGCTCCAACCAGTACCCTTACTGTTTCGTGGAATGCTGCAACGGATGCAGAAAATGACCCTTTAAAATATACATGGCAACTTTCTACGGATCCGACCTTTCCGTTAGGTAGTGCTACGTATGTAAAAGATGCTGCTTCAGCGACGAGTTTTTCCATCACCACTGGTGATTTGAATGCGTTGTTGAAAAACACTTTTAAAATTGCTGGTGGTGCTACCGCAACGTTCTACCACCGTGTATTAGTAAACGATGGGGTGAATTCTGCAGTGGCCAGCAATTCAAATAAAGTTAATTTCAAACGCGGCCCAGTAACGGCAACTGAAGGTGAAGTGGAACTTCCTGCTGAATTCGCCGTTAAAGGCAACTACCCGAACCCGTTTAATCCTTCTACCAAGATCAGTTTTGATTTACCCGGTAATGCCTTAGTGGGTATTCAGGTATATGACATTCAGGGGCGTCTGGTCATGGAAATGCCTAAAATGGCCTTCCAAGGTGGTGCAAATCAAACCATGAACGTCAATGCTGCATCTTTGCAATCAGGAACTTATCTCTACCGTGTGACAGCCGAATTAACCACTGGCAAAGTTACACAAATGGGCCGGATGACCCTATTGAAGTAAGTACATGGTTCGTTTAAATTTTGGAAATCATCATCTCATGCTTCATCAGTCGGTTTGATGAGGTATTGTTAAAGGGGCCTCCTAATGCAAAAGCGTTGGGGGGCTATTTTTTTATCTATTAACTACCCGCGATAATTCCATCTAAAATCAAAAGCTCCAGTTGCGCGAATCCTATTCCCACAGAGTTTAATACCTCGAACGTATGCTCACCAATGGTTGGTGGGTGATATCTCAGTCCAAATGTTTGATCTCCATATTCAAAGGGTAAGCGTGGTAGGTTTGCTGAAAGGTTGTGTGGAAGTTGGGTGTGTAGCATACCGTCACCAGCATTAAGGTGTGGGTCTAAGAAAAGGTCTTCTGTTGTGTTGACAGGAGCAAAAGGCAAATCAAATAAAGTACATTTCTCCAAAACCTCATTCTTGGTCAGATTAGAAATTAAGCGGGTAATCTCATTGAAGAACCAAGGTGAGTCTAAGCGCTTGTTATTGGTATTTAGTTCTTCGTTTTTGAGCCAGTCTTCCTTATCGAAAGCTTTACAAAATCGTTCCCAATGCTTTTCGGAAATAATGGCCAAGAAAACTATTTGATCATCGGCTGTACGAAAAGAATTATAAATACTCCACGCATTGGTACGGGCGGGCATCGGAGGCATCGGTTGTTGTAAGATGGCCGAAGCCGCCATAAATTGCCCCATCATATACACCGCCGACTCGAAAAGGGCGCTTTTAACATGCTTTCCGGTGCCTGTTTCTTTTCTTTCATAGAGTGCCAGTAAAGTACCCATTGCGGCAAACATGCCACCAGCGATATCCACAACCGAAATTCCCGCCCGAAGTGGTTGTCCGGGAGGGCCTGTCATATAGGCAATTCCACTCATCATCTGAATCAGTTCATCCATGGCCTGCCTATTTTCATAGGGTCCAGACAAGAAACCTTTGAGTTCTGTATAGACCAAGCGGTTGTTGATGGCAGCGGCGTCCTGATAGCCATAACCTAAACGGCTCATAGTCCCAGGGCCGAAGTTTTCTACCAGTACATCTGCTTTTTTAATGAGGGCATACACGATTTCTCTGCCAGTAGGATGCTTGATATCTATGGCCAGACTTTTTTTATTTCGGCTATAAAAGGGGAAATAACCAGCACCCATACCACTTAAATACCGGGTACTATTTCCGTGTGGTGGCTCAATATGGATCACTTCTGCACCCATGTCCGCTAATATTTGCGAACAGGCAGGGCCCATAATAACGTGGGTAAAATCTAAGATTAAAATGCCCGAAAGAGGGAGTTTGGCCGTCATCGCTTTTCCTGTTTAAAGATAGTCCAAGATATTGAACGATTGTTATGCCGTAAAGGAAAATGACGTAAACAATAAAGGCTGTTCCTTGGTTTGGAACAGCCTTGCGAAACGATTTTATCGTTCTTGGGTTTAAACGGACTTGTCTACCACTTGGGTTCCCCTATCCATTTTTACGGCACCATCGCCGCTGACTCCAGGATGGAAGGGTTCGGCTGTTTCAATAACTTTAAAGCCTGCTACCACCCGATTCGCAATGGAGGTAAAGGCATTGTACATTACTGGAGCCACATATAGGGTGAGGAAAATGGAGAAAATGGAACCACTGATCAGCGCTACGTTCATCGGGAGCCAAAATTGACCATTTTCGGAGCCAAACTGAAAGCCTGGATCGGCATGGGTGAAAAGGCCCACAAAGTCAATATTTAAGCCAAAAACCAAAGGGAACAACCCAATAACCGAAGTGATAATGGTCAAAAAGATGGGGCGGGTTCGGATGACGCCCGCCTCAATGATGGCATCGTGCGAAGTTTCGCCTTCTTCTTCTCTTTTTAGGGCGAAGTCAATCAGAACGATCGTGTGGTTAACCACAAGTCCTGATAAACTAATCAAGGCGATAAAGGTCATTAATCCAAAAGGAGATCGGGTCAGAATAAGACCAAGCATAACGCCAATAAGGGAAAGGCCCATACCGATCATGATGACCAATGGACCTCGGATATTTCTGAATTCCATAACCAGAAGAAGAAAAATCAAGGCAACGCCCATAAAAAGAGCGATAGAAAGAAAGCCAAAACTTTCTTGTTGGTCTTTATTCTCCCCGGTAAAATTCAGGACATACCCTTTTTTTACCTTGTAATCGGCCAGAAAAGTCGTGACTTTACTCAAAACCTCGGGTCCGCTATATCCAGGAGCGGCATCCCCTGAAACGGTTACCACGCGGCGGCCATCTAATCGGGTAATTGAGCCTAATCCGGCGCCCACTTCAAGTGTAGCAACAGCCGAAAGCGGTAGTTGTCGGCGGTTATTGGGATTTCCGCCCACGTTGACGGGTAGGGTTAAATTTTGGATGCTTTCAAGTGCACTTCGGTCTTCGGGGCGGAGTCTAACGGTGATGTCATACTCATCTTCGCCGTCCCGGAATTTACTGGCTTCTGTACCATTGATGGCGCTCCTAATAGTGCTTGCAATTTGGCCCGTAGATAACTTGTATTGTTGTGCCCGTTCACGGTCTATCTTAACACGTACTTCTGGGCGTCCCGAATTGAGGTTATCCCGCACGTCTACCAGACCATCAATTTGTTTTTTCTCGGCGGCACGGCTTAGTTTAAACTTCAAATCATGACTAATCCGGACAATCTCGTCAAAATCCGGACCAGAAACTTCTATATTGACAGGCGCACCAGTAGGTGGTCCGTTGCTGGGAGCCGTAAACTTTAACAATGCACCAGGAATACTTCTGACCACGTCACGAAGTTTTGTGAGCGTGTTCTTTGAGGATTCTCCCCGATCTCCATAATCCACCATATTAATGGTGACAAATGAGTTTTGTGGGCTTCCCCCCCCGCCAAAAAATGATTCTTGTCCGCCAGCAGTACCGACGCCAGTCTGATAGTTTTTTATGTTTTCGGCAGCGAGCGGATCCTTATTGATCAGACGTTCAATTTTTGATTCCGCCTTTTGTGCCATCTTATTACTGGTCTGGACATTGGTGCCAATTCCTCCTTGTAGGTTTACGGTCACTTGGCGGGGATCGGTAGAAGGGAAAAATGCGACGCCCGTTGGTGCGATCGCATACACCATAAAGATGCCAAAGAACAATCCAAAGGTTAGGTTGAGGACAATGGCGCGGTTATCCGTAAGAATCAAAGGCCGTTCAGATTTTAAAACAAACCCAATAATACCAAAAATGAGCATTAAAATGGGGGTGATAGATAGGGATAAGGCCGTTCTAACTAATTGCTCGCTGGCATCAGGTTTTTCAAAATCGGTACGTAACCAAGCAATTAAAAATACCACCAACATGGCGATCGCCGTTTTCCAGCTGAGGGCAATGGTGGTTTTTCCGCCGCGAATCATGATCTCGAAGGTATGAAAGAAGATTCCCAAAACCCCTATTAGAAAAATGATCCCGGCGGGCAACATGAAAACCACTTGTGCAAGGGTAAACCCGCCATAGACTGGTTCTCCGATCGTGAGTAGAGAGCCCACAATAAGTAAAATAAACCCAAGGGTAAAACTTGTTAAGGTAAAGGTATTTCGTAAGAGGGCATATTTTACCTGATAATCCCGTTGCATCATTAGTTCAAGCCACCCTTTATACTTTACCAAATATCGTGGAAACTGCTTATTAATAATAAAATCGCTAACGGGGACCAAGAAATAACGGGTAAAGGTGAAAAGCAACAAGGAGAGAGCGATTAAGACCGGTACCGTTACCCAATTAATAATGAGCATCAGAATCGTTAGAGAGGAAACGGCAATGTAGGTGACATAATTGATCCACTTGGGTGGAATCGCTTTTGGTTCATTGTCTAAGCGAACCAAGTAAGCGGTAATGACTGGATTCATGACCAATGCTACAAACAGCGATGTGGAGAGGGTGATAATGAGGGTCAAGGGCAAGTAGCTCATAAACTTGCCGATCACACCTGGCCAAAACAGCATGGGGAAAAAAGCCGCTAGGGTAGTAAGGGTGGCATAAATAACGGGCCCTGTTACTTCACGGGTTGCCAAACGAGCAGCCTCAAATTTTTCGTACCCCATTTCTCGGAAGCGGTAAATATTTTCTACCACCACAATGGCATTGTCTGCCAAAAGACCTAAGGCAATGATCAGGCTAAATAGGACGATAAAGTTAAGGGTGAGTCCCATGACTTGGAAAACGGCGAAACTCATAAGCATGGAAAGTGGAATCGAAATAGCCACCAGCATAGAAGCACGAATTCCTAAGAAAAAGACCAAGGCCATCACCACAAAGAAAATCCCTGCTACCAAGTTGTTTTGAAGTTCTTCCACCAAATTGCGGACGAACTCGGAATTGTCGCCGGTATAAACCACAAATGTACCGTTGGGTAGGTTGGCGGTTTTAATTTTCTCTTTCAGGCCATCCACTGTCTCGATGATGTTTGCGCCAGAACGCTTTTTTACCTGAAGCGAAATCACTTGCAAGGGTTTCCCATCTTTTGATTTGACGGTTCCGCCCACGCCCCCTTCATCGGGATGAATGATGCGAAGTCGAGAATAGGTGGTACGGTCTTTAAATCCGTAGGTTACATCGGCTACATCGCGCAAATAAATTGGTGATGGGCGGGCAATGGGGCCTTGTGGTTCGGGGACTTTAACGATCAGGTTTTCCAATTGGGCTTCACTCTTCATTTCACCATTCACCCGAACAAGGTAGTTGAGGCGATCTACGTCCACCGACCCTCCCGGAATGGTTAGGTTTTCTCCCTGAATAGCACCAGCGACATCTTGAAAGGAGAGGTTATACGATTGCAGTTTTGCAAGGTCTACATTAATTTGCATTTCTCGCTCCAATGCGCCAATCAACTCAACTTCCAAAACACCTGGTACGCCCTCAAATTCGTCTTTTAATTTGTCTGCAACATCTTTTAATTTTGACAAGGAATACCCTGCGGCGAGGTTAACGGTGATAACAGGCAATTCCGAGATGTTGATTTCCCGAACAATAGGTTCTTGAATATCGGAAGGTAATTTGGATTTTGCGATATTCACCCGGTCGCGCACCTTTTGATAAGCATCTTCGATGGGTACATTGGGTTCAAATTGGATATTGACCGATGTAACCCCTTCGCCGGAGGTGGAGCGTAGTTCCTTGATTCCACTGATGCTTTGTATTTCACGCTCTAATGGCTGTGAAACCAAGGCCTCCATATCGTCGGGACTTACACCCGGATACACAACCGTAACAAAAATGTTAGGGATTTTGATAGAGGGTTGGGCTTCCTTCGGAACGGAGAAATAGGCATAGAAGCCCCAGATGGTAAGCAAAACCGTCAACACGAGAACGGTAATGCGGTTTTTAACGGCCCAGTCTGCAATCATTGTATGTTAAGGATTATCAGTGAGGAAAAAGAGCATGTTGGGCGCTTAACCCTTAACGACTTCTAAAAGATCACCTTCAGACACGTTGTTTTGTCCATTGGTGACCACTTCATCGCCTGCATTAATACCAGAAAACACCACCGTTTTCCCCTCTTGAGAAGGTCCGATGGAGATACTGACCCGTTTGGCCACTTTTTTCCGGCCTTCGGGTTTGGCAATAAAAACACTTGTACCTTCTTCGTCGCGCATGATGGCCGTTTCCGGAATCACAATCACGTTTCCAATGGTCTCGTTATTGATAAAGATTTGGGCGGTCATTTGTGGCTTTAACAAACCATCTGGATTGGCCACCTGAATTTCGATGGGGAAGGTGCGGCTGGTAGGGTTGACATTGGTCCCGATAAAACTGATACTGCCAATGGTTTCTTGGTTTCCGAGTGTTGGAAACCGGACAAAGGCATTCGTTCCGAGTCTAACAGTTGCAGCATACTTCTCCGATACCCCCCCTGTTATCTTTACATTTCCGGCATTCACGATCTGGACGATCGGTGATCCTGGCGCAGCAGTAGATCCCACCTCAGCCAGTTTGCGCTCTATTTTTCCAGAAAATGGTGCAACCACACGGGTATTGGACAATTGTTTTTGGGCAAGAGAGATGGCAGCTTGTGCTTGTGCTTTTCCTGCATTGGTTTGGTTTACGACGGCTTTGGCTGCGGCGAGCCGGGTTTTGACGCCCTCGAATTCGAGGGCAGAAATAATGGAGTCGCGGTAGAGGGGTTCTTGTCTGCGGAAGGCATCTTCGGCAAGTCGGAGTTGTGCTTCTGCATTGGCTACAGCGGCTTCGGCAGCACTCAGCGCGGCTTTGGCTTGGGACAAAGCGGCTTCGGCTACGGCAGGATCCACAATAGCGACGGTTTCTCCGGCAGAAACGTATTTGCCAACGGGAGCAACGTATTGCAAAATGCCAGCACTTAGCGCCGAAACGGTCACATCATTCGATGTTTCGACCACGCCCGGAATTTGAATCATATTGTCAAAATTGCCAGCGCCAGCCAATAAGGTTTCCACCGGAATCATAGCAGAAGTCAATTCGGTGCTGTTTTCAGCAGTAGAGGCCGGTTTATTCCCTTGGTTACAGGCCGAAAAAACGAAGGCCAGCATCAACGAAACGGGAAGAATAACGACGTATTGAAAGTGTTTCATGTTAGGGTTTGATTTGGGTAATGATGGACCTTTGGGAATTATCCGGTTATTGTACTTTATAAAACTTATTGACATAATTCCAGATGCCGCCAGTGCGTGCCGGAGCAAATTCAGGGACTTTCGATTCTACAAAAGGTAATTTACCCATCGCAGTCTGAAGGCTATTTTTGGCATTGAGGTAGTCGAAGATCGCCACTACATATGCCAATTTACTCTGGTCTAAGAGTTCGGAGGCTTGGCGTTCTTCTAACTGGTTTCCAACACCCTCGCGAAGACGGGTGGAGGTGATTCGGTAGTTTTCTTCGGCACGGGCGATGTTGTGTCGCTGACTTGTCATGCGTTCGAAAGCTGAAGAAAGGGATAAAAAGGCTTGTTCTACTTCTAATCGAATACTTTCCTGCAATTGTACTTCCTGAATTTTTGCACGTTCGATGGATAGCTGGTTGCGTTGCCGTTGGTATTTTCTTGTACCACCGTCATAAAGACTCCACGAAACCTGTAATCCGACCGTTATATTGGGATCCCAATACCCGTCACTGAAAATACGATTACGCTCTTTGGTGAATTTGAACGGATCATTGGCATCCTGTACCGAGTAGGTGCGGTTACTGGGGATGCGTCCTATGTATGAAATATTGGAAAAGGCACTCACAATGGGCTTGCCCAAGGCTGTGGTGACCCCTTTCTGAATTTCCTGAAGGACAATGTTTTTTTGGGCCTGCACCAAATCCGGACGGTTGTTCATGGCCACATCAAGGGCTGCACGCAAATTTAGGCCATCGGTTTCGCTTGCTTTTTCCGTGAGTTCTTCCCACGAGGCTTTGATGTCAATTTCGGTCTCTATAGGTAGCCCAAGCAGAAGTTTTAGACCAGAAAGGGCAAGTGCTGAATTGTTGGCCGCAACAATTTTTTGTGTATTCAGGTTGCCCAATTCTACTTCGGCAGAAAGGCGTTGAAAACGAGGAGCAAGGCCCTGTTGGACAGTCTTGCCGACATCGCGGGTGGTCTCCGTTAGGCGTTCCATACTGTTCTGAAGGACGGAAACCTGTTCGCGTGCCAGCATCACCCGATAAAACGCACTGCGGATCTGGCTTACGATTTGTTGTTGTTGGCGCAAAAATCCAGAAGCCGTAATAGATTGAAGCACCCGTGTTGCACGTAGTCCTTCGCCAATTGCGGCATTGTATAAAGTCTGGCTGATGGCGATATTACCTGTAACGTTATTTTCTACGGCAAAAGGGTTTGCACTGCTATTGGTCGGAATGCCCGCAGCGGTTTGGCCTTCGGCGATTCTGCGGTAGTACTCCTGAAGGGTGATCGGTGTGGTGCTTTCATCGTTGTCCGTTCGGGCTTGTTCATTAAAGCCCAGCCAGCCAATTTGCCCCAGACCCGTAAAAATATTACCCGCACTAGAGCCTGCAAATGGATTGGAACTAAGCAAATTGCGTTGGTAATTGCCGGAAAGGTTGATTTTGGGGTAAAGGTTGCTAAAACCTTCTTCTACCTGAGAATTTACCTCGGATTGACCAAGCGCAGCCGAACGGAGCAGGTAATTATTCACCAAGCCGATTTGAATGGCCTCATCGAGGGTCATATGGACTTTTCGAGAGGGAGGACTTGTAGGTTGCGCTGCCAATAATCCGGGCATTAGGAAGAGAAGGGCGAGAAGATAACGGTGAAAAAAACGCATATTGTTTCTTAAATAGACCGTGGGAGTACTGCTGTGGAAGAAGGCTGTTGGGAAATCCCGTGTAATAAAAGCAAGCAAAGCCACTCTTGGGCATCGTTTGCAGGGCTTATCTGGGTGGGGGTACAAGGCAAAGGGGGATTATGCAAAAAAGTATCATACATGATATAGCCATGTAAATTGCCAAATATCATGTGGGTAAGGGCTTCTGCATGAAAAGACCGGACTTCACCACGCTGCATGGCTTCTTCTAAGAAACCAGAAAAACGTGAAATCGTTTTGGCTTTTAACGACAAAACCAGTTCTTTTAACGCATCCTCATCCGAGAGCATCAGGCGGTTTAGGACTTTTACCACCAAACGAAAATGGTCTTTTTCTTGGTGATAATGGTCTAAATAGGCGCGAATAAATGCCCGAAAAGTTTGTTCAAAGGATCGTTGTTGTTCCTGGGATTGCAGGAATACATTTTCAACCAACTGAAATTCTTCTTCTGCAAGGTCCTGAACAATGGCACGTAACATCTCTTCTTTTCCTTTTGGGAAATAGAGATACAACGTCCCTTTGCCAAACTCGGCGCGTTGGGCAATCTCTTCTATCGAAGCCCGTTCATATCCCTTTTCAGCAAATACCCGAATCCCCGCCTGAAGCATTTCGCGACGGCGGTTCAATCGTTCTCTTTCCTTGCGTGAAAGGGATTCCATAGCAATTATTGTTGTTTTTGGGGCGGAGTAACCTAAAAACGGAGAACACTTTCCATGGTTTCCATACAGGCTGATCTTTTAGGTCAATTCATGAATACAGTATTCATCTTATGACCATGTAAATTAAATTTCTAACTTTGTCAGATACTTGTGTCAAACGTTATTTGGTTAGAAAAAAAGGTTTTTTTAGGAGCAAATGCGGAAGATGGTTTGAAAGGCTTCTGCTGCTACCAGCCCCACTTGTGACCCCCAGCGAGTGGCAATACTACGGAGCACCTCCTCGGAGCGAGGATGGGGGAATGGGCGCATTTCGGGTGCATAACATTGCATGGCTGCTATTTTACCCGCAAGAAAAGTGGAAATATCCACAAAGGTGTCTGGTTGAAAGATGGGAGAAAACTTACCAAAAGCATATTCGGTGGAGGAAGGGACTTCATACGCATACAATGCACGGACAGGACAGCCCTGAAGAGGGCGGCAAGCGGTGAGGGTGGCACGAAAGGTAATGGTATGATCTAAGTTCAGATCCCCTCCGTGCTGTGTATAGACCACTTCTGGCTTTTTCTCTTCGATTACGCTTGTCAGGAGTTTTACCATGTCTAAGAAAGGCAATGTATCAAAGCGTTGATCGGGCAATTGCAAAGCCTGAACGGACCTAACGCCAAGCAGGTTAGCTGCTTTTTGGCTTGCTGTGGCTAAAAAATCAACAAGTTGCCGAGGAGCCTCTTCGCGGCGGTCAAAGCGCGAGGTTGCGCCCTCGCCTAAAATACAAACATGTACAGTATGGCCATTTGCGATGTGGCGGGCGATGGTTCCGCCACAGCCCAAAACCTCGTCGTCTGGGTGTGCGGCAATAACAAGGATGTTCATTTAGGAACGAAGATAGGTTAATAGACCATTGGGTCCTAAGTGGAGTAAAAAATCCAATGCTGAACGTGGAGGAGTGGTTGGGTTAGGGTAGTTGGCAGGCGCAGGGGGTGAAAAATGGTGCCATTCAACCTGAATACCCGCTGCTTCAAAATGGTTAATAGACAAATAGTTTTTGCCCAACGGGCCAGATAGATAAGTGGTTGCACCTGCTTTTTGGCATAATTCCAAAACCAAAGCTCCTTTTGTTTCGGACGGTGTAAACTGCGATGAAAAAAGAAGAGGGGTTTTTAGCGACAATGCCTTGGCAATTATCTGCGAACTGGCCAAACAAATTGTCCGAAAATTAGGCCATTGTGTATGGTAAAAGGCATTAAGTTCGGGTTCAAAATCCTTCCAAAAACAAGTATGATAATACTGATGCCGTAGCGTTCGCCAATGCTTAATTTTCCAGTTCTGGCGTTCATCCACCTCAATTTGGTTGATGGGTAGGTTCCCGAAACGCCCTTTGGTTTTTACGGGAATGGTCAACCACTGCCATGAATCACCACATCGGATTCGATTACGGTTTATAAACCATGACTTCTCGTATTGGACATGATCCAATACGATATGTAGATCGGACTTGAGAATCCGGTCGAAATAACCAAGCCAAGGCCAATACCCCGGTTGTGCAATTGAAACTACCATGCTTAGGTATGCGCCTCCAAGCCATTGCTGTTGAGAAATTCTACCACGTTTTTGACTTTTTGTGTGGCTTCTTTATGACAGACCAAAAGGGCATCAGGCGTATTGACCACAATAGTATCGTGCATTCCGACAACCGCCACCAATTTGTCGCCTGCAAAAACCAAATTTCGGGAGGCATCTTCGCATACCACTTTGCCTCGGAGGGCGTTCCCCTGTTGGTCTTTATCATTCAGGTCATAAACCGCACGCCAGTCCCCCACATCGTTCCAACCAAAATTTCCGGGAACCACAAAAACCTTTTCGGCAGGTTCCATAATACCATAATCCACCGATGTTTTAGGACTGGAACTAAATGCCTTCAAGACCATTTCGTCTGTGACCGTTTGGGTGTTGAGAACGGGCTGAAAAGCCTCGGCAAGGTCGGGCATGTGTTTTTGAATTTCGTCTAGGATGGTGTCTGCCCGCCAGACAAACATGCCGGAGTTCCATAGAAACTCGCCCGTAGCCAGAAAACGTTCGGCGGTTTCGAGGTCTGGCTTTTCGGCGAAGGCTTTTACGGGGCATGCAACCAATCCGTCTTCATCCACTTCATAGGCTGTAGTATCAAACTGAATATAACCATAGCCTGTTTCGGGGTGCGTAGGTTCTATGCCAATTGTAACCAAGCTGCCCGGCTCTTGTGCTTGGGCAATAGCGGTTCGGAGTACCTGCTGAAAGCGCCTAACATTGGCAATCAGGTGGTCTGCGGGCAGTACTATCATGGTAGCGTTTGGGTCTTTCTTAAACAACTCGGCAGCCGCCCATGCAATACAAGGGGCTGTATTGCGGCTCATCGGCTCACCCAAGATGTTTTCGATCGGCAGGATGGGTAGTTGTAACTGGGTTAGGGGTTGATATTGTTGGTTTGTAACAACCAGACAGTTTTCTGGAGCAACCAGGCCCGCCAGCCTTCCAAGAGTGGCCTGAATCATCGTGCCACTTCCGAATACATCTAAGAACTGTTTGGGTTTGGCCTGACGGCTATGAGGCCAGAAACGGGTTCCAACCCCGCCTGCCATAATGACGGCAAATAAAGATTTAGAGGGCTGTTCCATAAATGTTGATTTGTAGTCTGATAAAACTGGTCGTAATATACAACGAATCATTGTCAAATTAACCTACGATTATGCGCCTTGCGCTGATTGGGACGGCTTCAGAGCCCCATTTCCGGAAATGGCTGCCAGCATTGTCTGAACAGGGGATCGAGGTGCATCTCGTTAGTTATCACGCTCTTGAACAACCCATTGAAGGTGTGACGTATCATCAAGTTACGTCGCCTTTTGTATCCAGAACAGGATTCTGGTCCTACCATTTGTCGTCGGTAGCTCCTTTTAAGGCGGTTCTTAACGAGATTCGTCCTGACGTTCTTATGGGTTCTTTTGCTACGCATTATGGCTGGATTGCGGCGCGGACAGGCTTTTCTCCGTTCGTATTGATGACGTGGACACGTGATGTCACCGTGCATCCATTTCAAGGGCTATTACAAAAATACTACCATTATGTTGTCTCCCGTATCATGGGCCAAGCAAATTTGGTGGTAACAGATGGTCCTGCTTTGGCATATCTGGCCCGGAAGTTTTTTCCAGAACATGCTGCCAAGATTCAATCTTTATTATGGGGAATCCGCCTTTCTGATTACGAATCTCCACTAAAAGATGTGGAAGAACTCCGAAAAAAATGGAGCATCCCCGAAGGAAAAATCGTGCTTACAGCGGGGCGGGGGGTATATTTTTATTATCAGCCCCAAATTTTCTTGCCCGCTATGTTGCAATTGCTCGGGGAACGGGAGGATGTTTTTGTTATTGTTCTAACGTTAGGACAAGAGCGAACCCCACAAACAGCAGTGCTGCTGAACCAATTAGCCGTGCATCCGCGGGCCTTGGTGGTGCAAACACGCTTACCGCTTGCGGAAGTCCGGGAGATTTGGGCAATTTCAGATTTTATGCTCTCTTGTCCGGAATATGATGGTGTTTCGGAGGCCGTACTGGAGTGTCTGGTGGCGGGAACAATTCCCCTGCTTAATGAGATTCCGAGTAATTGTGCATTATTAGAAATTGGTGTAAGCGCTTTCATTGTAAAGGATGAATCCGTACTTTCCCTCTTTTCGGGGATAAATCAAAGTCTAAATGCGCCACCTTCCGTTGTTGCATCCATGAAAGCCAAAAACCTTAAATTTGTTCATCAACATGCCTCAGTGGAGATCACGGCCCAAACTTTTACCGGCATGTTGCACCAATTGACATCAGGTTTAAGTGAAACGATCACTAAAACATGAACCATAAACCAATATGACTCATCAAAACGAACGGCATTGCCTGATAACAGGCGGAGCGGGCTTTATCGGTTCGCACCTCGCCGAGGCCCTGCTTAAAGAAGGCTGTGCTGTTACCGTTGTGGACAACTTGGCAACGGGGCGTCAGGCCAATTTGGCAAAAGCACTTTCTCATCCCAATTTTCGGTTTGTAAAATTAGATGTTGCGAATCGTGAATTAATGGCACCTTTGGTTGCCCAAAGTACCGAGGTCTATCATCTGGCCTCGTATGTTGGGGTGCGTCTGGCAGCATATCCTTCCAGCTCTCATATTCTCAATAACTTACGCGCGATAGACAATATACTGGATCTGGTCACCCATTACCGCACCAAGTTTCAACTTAGTTCTACCTCGGAGGTGTATGGAAAGGCAATGGATGTGCGAAGTGGCCACATTGAAAACCTGAAAGAAGACGCCGATCGAATCTATGGCTCCACTAACATACACCGCTGGTCTTATTCGGGCATAAAAGCCATAGAAGAATTCCTAACACTTGCCAAATACCATGAAGAAGGGATATATGCGGTTATTGTAAGGCTGTTCAATGTGGTTGGCCCACGTCAAATTGGACAAAATGGCATGGTCATTCCCCGCTTTATTCAGCAGGCCCTACAAGGAGAAGCTATCACGGTCTATGGGGATGGCGCTCAGCAGCGGTGTTTTTCGTATATCGGAGATGTTGTCAGGTGCATGATAGACCTGATGAAAACGCCCGGAGCATCTGGCGAAATATTTAATATTGGTAACGATATTCCCGTCAGTATATTGGAATTGGCGCATAAAATTAAAGAATTAACAGGCAGTCGTTCAGAGATTGTCTTTGTGCCGATCGAAAAGGCGTTTGGTACTTCGTTTGAAGACGTGTTGCTTCGGGTTCCAAACGTAGATAAACTCAGTAAACAATTAGGTTATCATCCTACAACAGGATTAGACCGAATTTTAATGGAACTTATCGAAGAAGCCCAGAAGACCATCTATCCATATAGCGTAAGACATTGAGCGAACAAGCCTTTATCCCATATAGTTGCCAGCAAATCACGCAGGAAGACATAGAGGCTGTCCAAGAGGCTTTGGCATCCGCGTTTATTTCGCAAGGCCCTATCTTAAGGAAGTTTGAGGTGGATTTTGCACAAAAAGTGGAAGCACCATTTGCCGTTGGGTACAGTTCTGGAACGGCTGCCTTGCACGGGATGTGTATGGCGGCTGGCTTCAAAGAAGGAGACGAGGTCATTGTCCCTGCCCTCACCTTTGCGGGAACGTCTAATGCCGTATTATACACCGGGGCCAAGCCCATTTTTGCGGATATTGATCCTGTATCCCTTTGCCTGGCGCCAGATGCGGTTGAGGCCTGTTTATCACCCAGAACCCGCGCCATTTTAACAGTGGACTTTGCGGGTCATCCAAGTCCTTATCGCGAGTTACGTGCATTGGCAGACCAGCATCAAGTTCTTCTGCTCTCGGATGCCGCGCATGCACCTGGAGGGCGTTATTGGGGTAAGGCCATTGGAAGTGACCTTGCAGATATGACCGCCTTCAGTTTTAATCCCGTCAAAAATATGACGACAGCAGAAGGGGGAATGGTAACCACGCATGATGCCGGTTTTGCCTCCAGACTACACATGGCGCGTTCGCATGGCATGACCAGAGAGGAAGATTTGTTGGTATTTCCATCGGAAGGAGGGTGGTATTATGAACAACAATTTTTGGGATTTAATTATAAGTTAAGTGAATTGGCAGCGGCTTTGGGCATTCAACAATTGAAAAGGTTGGAAGCATATAACAACCGAAGGCGAGAAATTGCGGCACTTTATACAGAACAATTAAGGGATTTACCACTCATACTCCCAAGCGATTCTTCAAACGGATTTCATACCCGTCATCTTTATCCAATTCGGTTGAGGGAGAATGCAAAAATAGATCGGGCGAACCTTTTTAAGGTACTACAAAGTCAGAAAATTGGGGTTCAAGTACATTATATCCCTGTGCCTTACCATCCCTATTATCGTGGCTTGGGGTATCAGATGGAGCAATTATCAGAAACGGAAAAATATTATCGTACTGCACTAAGTATTCCGCTTCATCCGAGTTTAAAGGATATAGAAATAGAACGGGTCATTAATGCTCTTCGGTTATGTCTTTAAACTCAAAAATACGAGTTGTTCACCTAACAACCGTACATCGTTTACGAGATCCTCGTATTTTTTATAAACAAATTCCTACGCTTCAGGCGGCTGGATACGAGGTTTTTTTAGTAGCGCAACATCCACAAGATGATGTTATTGAAGGTGTACAAGTGAAGGGTCTAACCCCTATGCAAGGACGTTTTTCACGAATTTTGCTTTGGAAAGAGGTATATCAAAAAGTAAAAAGACTTCGTCCACATATTGTTCATTTCCATGATCCAGAATTGATCCCACTTGCCTTATGGATAAAAAAAAGATTAGGTTGTAAGATTGTTTATGACATTCATGAAGATTATTACACTAAAAATAGTTTTCCTGAAAATATCCTTATTCGATTTTGGGAACGTATTGGTTTTAATATTTTTAATATTTTGATAATAGCTAATAAAGAGTATAATAATTTTTTAAAGCCATACACCCGGAAAATTTATTTGGTAGATAATTTTCCTTTGGATATATACCATAAGAACAAAAATAAAAGAATTGATAAACAAGTAAATCCCATTCGGCTACTCTATACAGGCGTCTTAGGGAAAAAGCGTGGCTTGGATTTCTTGGTGTCGCTTACCATAGAAATAAAGCGTAGAAAATTGCCTTGGAAAATGGTTTGGGCGGGCATGTGCATCAATCAAACAGAGCGCGAAGCAGCCGACGAGCAGATTAAAGCTGTGTTGGAGGAGGGCATTTTAGAATTGCATGGCTGGGATACCTACTTACCTTTTGATAAAATTGTAGCTGAAGTGGAGCGAGCATTTGTGGGTTTGTGCTTGATGGAGCCCCATGTATGGTGGCCCATTCCCACAAAATTTTATGAATATGCCGCGTCGGGCCTGCCGCTCATTTGTACAGATACGCCCGTTTGGCGGGATTGGGTTGAAGCCCACAAACTGGGGGCAGTAGTGCCATATGGCGACCCGCAAGCGGTCATTATGCTGGTTCAAAAATGGCTGGATGACCACGATAAATATGCTAACACATCGGAAAATGCAGAAAAAGCTGGAAAACAATTTACGTGGTCAATTGCCGGAATGGCCTTGCTTGCGGCCTATCGCCGTCTCGAAGAGGAAATATCCTCCCTGACCCCAAGCCAATAGGGCTTGCAGAGCTTGTTTGCCTTAGATGATTTTTCTGTGCTCAATCTCATACCAAGAATAGCATAACTTCTACGTATTTAAAAATATCTCAAAGAAGTATAATAAACAAATTACTGCATAAAGGAAAGCTTTTTATTTATTTTTAAGTGATTTTAAAAATATTAAGTAAGATTCGAGAGGGATCAGTGAGGCCAGAATAAGGCTTTGTTTTCTTCAAAAATGTAAGGCTTCTTAGGGTCTCGAAAAAAAGGGTGATGTTGTGTCACCCCTTGCGTAAATAGTGGATTATTGTCCACCGCGCCTTCCGCGCATTTCTTGTAGCATTTCCAGATATTTCGTCATTTGTTGTTCCGTCAACACTTTGGAAAGTGCCGTATTGGTTTTTCCCCTCATTTCTTGAAATGTTTCGCGCATACCCGGCCCTCCAAAGCCATTTTTCATGAGTGCCCATCGTTCTAAGGCCGCATTTTTTAGAATATTTTGGCAGGCTGTTGCTTGTTCGGGAGTAAGGGCTAAGTTGGTTTTCATTTGCTCTGCCTGTTCGAGCGCACGTTGAACCACCGTCGCGGAGTCGGGCGGTGCGCCCCCGCCACGTTGTGCATAGGTGACTGGTGCGAGCAAAAGCATAAAGAGGAAGAGTAGTTTTTTCATTGTCATTATGGATTGGTGAATGTGAAACGGAGGTTTATTAAAATACGAATAAACGAATTGTAAAATCATGTTGGAATGATGTCAAAAAGCCGCCTATGAGGAATAGACGGCTTTGATAATCGGATATTGACTTTTGGTTAGTTGCGCACTTGCACCCGCACCCCTTCGGAATGGCTGGCAAATTCGGGGGCATACATACACTGGATGCTCGTAATGCCCGTCGAAAAGTCGCCTGCATGGGTTACGCGCAGGGCGTATTCAAATACATAGGTTCCCGGATTCATCCAGCCTATGAAAAAGTTGGTGGCGGCATCGCGGGTGGATTCATAATATCCTAATCCGCCTTGATAGCGATAGCCACTCATCACGTTTTCCGGTTCGAATCCGGCGGCCCGCATGTCTTTTAAGTGGACGTATTCCATCGCCCGATCTACACGCAGTACCAGTCGCACCTTGATTCGGTCTCCGGCCTTGAGTGGGGTATTCGCGGTGATGGGCGCCAGGGCGGGGCCATTGGGCGTATTGCGTTCTACGGAGAGGATCCGTTCTAATTTGAGCGGGGTTGCGGCGGGTGTTATTTTATCCAATTGCTCAAAATACTGCCAATAGACCGCACCCCATGCGGCACTTGTTCCGGTTTTGTTTACCGTGATCTTGCCCATTCCGGGCTTGATCTCGGTTGCGGGAATCGTCGTTTTGAAATACCCTGTTCCGGCTTGGGAACGGATATTGGGGTCGGTTTGTGGATCAATCACTTTGCTTCCCAAGGTAATTTTTGCTGTCTGTTGCTGTGACAAAAGGTCGGTTCCGCGCAAAAGCAAGGCATAAACGGCATTGGCGGTAGCGGTCGTGGTTTTCCAATCTTGTGTTTGTTTTTGTTTGAGCAACCAGAGTTTTAGGTCTTCTACGGCTTTGGCATCATTCGCTACTTTGTGGAAAACTTCGATCATCAAGGCGTGCGTCTCGATGGGTGCTTGGTACCACCAATAACCGGGCTCACCTTTCCAATACATACCCATTTCTTTGTTGTTGATACTGCGTTCTCTGAGGGATACCACCACTTTATTCGGGACTTGTGTTTCGCCATAGTTGTGTAGGCCAATAGCGATCATTCCTTGCATATAGGGCGATTTGGTCAACCAGTATTTTTTGGCTTGATCAAAGAAATAATCGAAGGCTTCTTTTTGTTTACCATTCATTTCTATGTTACGGAAGTTTCCACGGGCATATAAATGATAAATTTGGAAATAGCTTAGGTTGTCGTTTTTTAGGTTTCCATGCTCTACAATCCAAGTATAGTCTTTGCGGTTTTGTTCGTCTAAGTATTGTACGGCCCGTGTCACCATTTCTTTTGCCTCGGTACTCATGGCATCATAAACCCCGAGTTGTCTGAGGCGGGCAAAACCGGAGACAATGTGTTGTGTGACCCATTGGCTTGGTTCCATCCCTTTGAACCAAGGCCATGCACCATTAGAAAGTTGCATTTCGCGTAACTTCCGCATGGTTCCTTCCAATTCGCGGGCCATGCGTGCGGTATCGAACAGCAGGCCAATTCGTTTTTTCCGTTCTTGCTCGTCGTTCGACTGGAAGACCCACGGGGTTTCTTCTAACAGAACCGACTTAAGTTCTTGGTTTTTTTCGAGATTCGAGAGGAAGGTTTCTTTGTCGGTGGTTTGCCATTGACGGAAAATCTCCTGAATTTTGGGCTGTTTGGCCACGATATGGCTGGCAATGGCATTGGCGTAGAACCGCGTAAAGGTCTGTTCGGCGCATTCATATGGGTACTCCATCATATAAGGAATGGCTTGTACCGCATACCAAATGGGGTTCGGGGTGAACTCTACCGTGAGCGATTGATGCCGCAAAGTGGTGGAAGTGTTGTTCAAGAGTTTATCGAAAGTGAAGCGGGTTTCGCCAGCATTTCGGACAGGAAGCGGTAGCGATTCTGTGACCAACATCCGGTTGGTTAAGACGGGCAAGGCGGCCTCCTCGCCATCGGTGAAGGTGCCTGCTTTGGCGACCACTCGGTAGGTGATGGCCGAGATGCCTTCGGGAATCTTGAGTGACCACGAGAGAAGGGCATTGCCTTGTTTTTTGGCCGAAAAGTCCACTTGCGACTTGGAATTGCCAAACTGTGCGTCAACGGGTTGATTGGTAAGGGCATCAAACAGGAAGAGTTGTGCCTGTCCATTCAAGTCTTGTTCGGATAGGTTGTCCACTTTTGCGGTAAATGTGATGGTATCGTTTTCTCGGAAGAAACGCGGGGCGTTGGGCGTAACCATCAAGTCTTTTTGCGTAATCACAGACTCGCGGATTTGTCCGGTGCTGAGGTCTTTGGTATGGGCCAAGCCGAGCAGGTTCCATCGCGTGAGGGCTTCCGGCATGGTAAAGGCCAGTACCACCTCACCCGCCTCGTTGGTACGGAGTTGGGGCAGAAAAAAGGCGGTTTCGTTTAAATTGGTACGGGCTTTTACCTCGCCAAGATCATTTTGTGGCTTTCCGCCAGAGGGTAATGGTGAATTAGTTGGTGGAGGTTCTTCGTCCCGAACTTCAGCATCTTGCTTAACAGCTGGCGGAACGAAACGGGTATTCGTGGCTGCTTCAGAAGAAACCATATCTCTTGCGACCATAGGAGCAGAAGCCGCCATTTCAACAGGAGCCGCTTTGGAAAAGAGTACTTGTACCCGGTTTCTACGTTCACCGCCATCATAGTAGTCCATTTCCTCGTGTGCCCATGTTAGTTTATAGGACATTTTAACGCCTTTGTCTGCCGTGAGCAAGACGGGGGTGAGTGCGGTTGCGTGTTGGACATGCCAGACCCGAACCACATAATTACCGGGTTTGAGGTTACTGAAGGTGAACTGGCCTTTTGCATCGGTTTTGGTTGTGAATTCCGTGTTTTCGAGCGTCACTATGGCGTTTGAGACGGTTTTTTTGCCGTCCTCGTAATAAACGGTACCCGTAATGGTTCCAGCCACTGCGGTTCCACTTACGGCATGCATGAAGTTCGGCCAATCGGTCAGGCTGTTCTCGCCTTCAAACTGGAAGGTATCGTATTCTCGACTTGGTGCAAATTCGGTTGGGTCAGTCTTAGACCAAGCGAGCTGGGTTGTGCCAAATAGGGCGGTTCCCCATGTCATTCTGGGTGCGGAATAGTTCCAGAGACTCATCCACCAAGTGTGCCCCCGAAATTCATCAAGCGAGGCATCATACATGGCGGCCACCATTTCCGCAGCAACGGCCTCGCCTTTTGATCCGGTAATTTTTAGTCGCCACTCTTCTGCTTGTCCGGGATACAATTTGTTTCGGAACGTCTCGAAGGCCAACTTGAGGTCTTTGTTGGAGAAGGGGACGTTGAGGGTATTCGTTTCGGTATAAGTCCGGTTGTCTCGGATGGCCGAGAGGTGGTAGCCCAAATTGCCTCGGTGTTCCTCCTTGATTGGGATGGATTTCAGCACTTGCTGACCATCTAATGCGACGACTTCCGAAGAAATGATCTTGCCTTTGTGTTCTATCTCGAAAAGTATCCTGGTTTTTCCGGTTGCACCGATGAGGAACGTAGCATTTTCGCCGGGCTGCACCGTTGTTTTAATCGGGCGATGCCAGAAGGGTTGTGGTAGGGCAGGCGTTTTGGCTACTTCATCATAGAGGGTAACGATCTGGCGCGTTTCTACGGGGCGGTTTTGCAGATCCTTCGCCGTCAGGACAATCAGATAAGCACCTGGTTGAAGTTGTGCGGACGACAGGTCTAACGGTGTATTTTTACCTGTATCAAAAGGCAAACTCACTACCGACTGGTCTGTTTTCCAGTTCCGTTTTTCCAACTCGTCGCCGTAAGGATCGTTGGGGAGTAGTCTCCTGAACTCAGCCTCGGTTAGTGCTTGGACATCGGGTATATTCCCCGAGGTTCTGGCGCGGAGCGTTCTTTCGGGTGATTTTAGACGAGAAATCGAAACCTGTCCGGTGGTTGGAATGGCTTGACCATTGAGGTTTTGCGCCTTGATGACGAGTTTTTTTAAGTCGCTAAGAGGTTGTATTTCCTGAATATCGGCATTTAAGGTGAGAGACTTATAACCAACCCGTACATCGGTCTCGTCGCGGTGGTTTTCACCAGTAATGTCCGTTACATTGGCCTCGATGTTATAGACAAAAATGGGTTCTGTCTTAGGGTCTTGTGTTGGATCGGGGCGGGCTTTAAAGCGAATGACAAAGTTGCCATCGGCATCGGTTTTACCTTCTCCCTGCGCAATCTCGATAGGGGGAGCAGGGTTCCACCAATAGCGCCACCAACTCCAAGGGGGCAACTCTGCACCACGTGTAATTCGGTAGGAAACCGTGGCGTCGCTTAGGTTGGCTCCGGCAAAGGACTTTGCGGTAACGGTAACGGCTACTTCTTCGTCTAAGGCGGGTGTGCCTTCGATGGGTTTAAAGGCCACTTCAAATCTTGGACGTTTGTACTCTTCTACCGATAGATACGTGCTGCCGTGTTCCGTTTGGAGCCGGAATTGCCCCGTCAAGATGCCGGTTGGGAGGGTAAACTCGCCGGAAATTGTTCCGAAAGCATTGGTGGTTTGTTTAACTTCCGAGACCTTTTCGTTGTTGGCATTAAAAAGCTGAACCGTCACTTCCTGATCGGCTACAACCGTCCAAGAGTTCTCTTTTTTTGAGGAAATTTGGATGGCTTTGAAGTACAATTTCTGGCCGGGACGATAAATACTCCGATCCGTAAAAAGATGGGTACGAACCATTGTGCCTTGTTCTAAGGGGGGGGACTGGTAATAGGGATAATAGCGATATGGTGCATTTTCAAATACTACTTGGCCTTGATAGGTATAGCGTAAATAGTACCGATTTTCGTAGTTAGAACGCTCTTGTGGGATGTTGACTTGTCCGTTTGCATCGGATTTGTGCGTGCCCACCAATGTCCCCGATTTGCCGTCGCGGGTAACCCGGAATCGTGCCACAGCCACACCTGAAAGAGGCAGACCAGTGGTACGGTGCAAAAACCGGAGTTGGCTGTTTTTCTCGGCATCGCGGCGGTTTAGGGCGATGTCCGAGACAGTGATTAATGTGGTTCCATCACGATCCGAGGCGTCCGAAAAGTTTTCGGCTGAAGAAACAAACAGCATATAAAGCCCTGCTGGTAACTTCGGAAATGCCGCCTCAGTGATATGGCTTTGCATATCGCCGTCATCGGGCAGTTTCTGGCCCGCAAAGGCCGTTCCGCCTTGCTTTCGGGCTTTGTTCGCAAAGCGGTTATACGCCTCATAATCTGCTTGAATGCGTACCCATTGGTCCGTTGGTACGGGTACTGCCTTCAGGAAAGCACGCTTGGCATTCATGAAGGTGATGCTTGCCGGAAAATGTTGGTTTGGTTCGGTAAATTCCGGCACAGTAAGTTGGATGGTACGGGCAGTTAACTCGGACTTTAGCCCCGTACAGGCCAGCGCAGCACGGCTGTTTGGGAATTGATTGACTACCTTATCGCAAATGGCCAAAGCGTCTTTTTTCTTCCACTTATGGGTTTGTGTTGGGTCTTTTGCTTTGTATGTATTGCCTTGATTTTTATAAAGTTGTGCCAATTCCCAGTACGCTTCTGCAATGGCTTCTTGTTTGTAGCTACGAATAAGGGCATTTAGGGCGTTTTCGTATTGGTTGTCTTTCTCCGCCGAGACACTATGGGTATGCACAAACACTAAACGGTTCACCTCCAAGTCTATCAATGCAGAGGGATTGTTGTCTTTAAGATGGAAACGGCTTAGGTCTTGCCACAACCGTAGGGCATCAGCCCCAAGTGCATCCTCGGAAAGGGGTGATTGTTGTACAAACTCGGATGCTGGCGCAAACCATTGGGCATTGCGGATGGCAAACCGTTCTTTAGGGTCGGAAAGTCCGGCTTCGGTATTGGTAAAGAAGGCGAGGGCACGATGAGCAATAAAATCATAGAGGGTGGGGCGCACATCGGGATTACCCTGCCGATAAACCACCGCATTCATTATCCCAATTGGCAGTTGTTGTAGAACAGTTGGATTGGCAACCGAGGCTCGGAAATGAGTTTTGGCCTCGTTTAAGATTTTGCGTAAGTCCCATGTTTCTATATCGTTGTCTTTAATGCCTTCGGTAGCTGTTCGGTTCATGAATCGCCACCGATTTTGCTGGTAATAATTCCAGATCATCTCAGCATAGATTGAATGTAGGATGGGTTTTAGGTTGGGTAAGCCATTCTCAATTTCGCTGCGCACTTCGTTCATGGCATCATTAAAGGTTTTCTCCTCGAGCGATTGTACAAAACGAGAGCGGAACATCAGTCCTTTAACAAATTCTGCTGTATTTTCCTCCGACTTTGCGCGTTCGGAAATGGTTTTTGCCAAGTCGTATGCCGAGCGATATTGGCCGTTTTCTAAAAATTTCTCGGCATTTTTCCAGTTTTCACGATAGAAATCGTTGGGTTTTGGTTGTGCCATGATGTTGATTGTTGAGACAAAAAGACACAAGAAGAGAAAAGTTAGGATTCTCATGGTGTTGTAGTTTTAGAATAGATTCCGGTTTGTATAAGTTGAAGGGCGCAAGTCCGGAACGCCTGAAGTTACGGAAAAATTGCAGCTGTTTTACCTCTTATACAAACTGTGATCAAAGTTTAAAGATGATTGCCCATTCCGATCTCTGAGACAATCATGGCCATAGACAATAATTTTATCTGATCAGCACCAATTGGGGTTGCAGATTTGCGTATTTTACTCGCTCATAACCTGAATTTTTACCACATTATGTCGTTACGTTACCCAATCGGCGAGCAAGATTTCCCCTCCTTACGTGAGGATGGAATGGTTTATGTGGACAAGACGCGTCATATTCATCGTTTGTTGGAGACGGGTGGGAAGTATTTTTCCTTGTCTCGTCCTCGGCGATTTGGGAAGTCATTATTGGTATCTACGCTCAAAGCGTTGTTCGAGTGCCGCAAGTCATTGTTTGAGGGGCTTTGGATTTATGATAAATGGGACTGGACGCGGCAACATCCGGTGATCCATATCAGTTTGGACGCTACATCTTACCGCCAAGATGGCTTAGAGGCGGCACTCTCCGGGCTGGTAGCACGTCAGGCAATGTTACATGGTGTCAATTTAGGTCAAAAGTCGTCGGGGGCGCTATTAGAAGAGTTGATTTTCCAACTTTATCGCAAGACAGGCCAGCGTGTGGTGGTTTTGATAGATGAATACGACAAAGCGTTGGTGGATTATTTAGAAGATGCTACGAAATTAGCGGAGCATCAGCATATTCTGCAAGGGTTTTATGGTGTGTTAAAACCAACCTCGAACTACCTGCGTTTGGTGTTTTTGACGGGCGTTTCTAAGTTTGCCAGAGTGTCTGTTTTTTCCTCACTTAACAACTTACGCGACCTGACATTTTTGCCCGAAAGTGCGGATCTTTTGGGGATTACGGAGGCAGAATTGATACAATACCTTGGACCACGAATCGAAGAGTTGACCGCACAAAAAGGTTTTTCACTCACCGAGATGTCTGATAAAATCCGGTATTGGTATAATGGCTATACGTGGGATGGTAAAACACGGGTGTATAATCCATTTTCCACACTCAGTTTCATGGCTTCGGGGATGTTTTGGAATTATTGGATTGAGACAGGTGTACCGTCGGTTTTGGTTCGTCGGATGGTGAACGAAGCGCACGAGGTGGATTTAGAATTGGCGGAGGTGAGTCAGGATTTTTTCGAGGGGACGAATATCTACCAACTTTCGATCCGTGCCTTGTTGTTTCAAGCGGGTTTTCTGACGATCAAATCAATAACGGAGGAGGGTTATTATCATATTGGTTACCCGAATGAGGAGGTTCGTCAGGCGATGTATTTGCATCTTTTAAACTGGTTTCAGGGGGGTGAACAGGCGGGACTTTCGGGTCCAATTGTGGCACGTATGGCGCGATATTTTGAGTCGAACGCGATAGCCGAGGTGATTTCAGGGATTAATGCGATCTTTGCCGCAATCCCGTATAACTTGTTCATTGCCGATCAAGAGCGGTATTATCACTCGGTTTTGTTTATTATTTTCCAATTACTTAGCGTTAATACACAAGTAGAAGTACAAGTGGCTGGCGGGCGCTCGGACATGGTGGTTCAGACGAAAAGCCATACCTATGTTTTGGAGTTTAAGTTGAACGAAAACGCAGTGGCGGCGCTTTCCCAAATTCATAGCAAGGGTTATGCCACGCCTTACCTTCATCAGGGCCGTGAGGTGGTGGCCGTTGGGATTAACTTCAGCGGTGCGGAAAAACGGGTGGATGATTGGAAAAGTGAAATTATAGGCCAATAACAAGATCCAAGAGGTATTCATGCGGACGATATTGCATTATATAGGAGAAATCCGAGAATTTCTAAACGATAAAACAGGTGGGGCAGCCGGAAAAGCGAGTAATGCAGTGCTGAAACGATTGCTTATGGAGGCCTATAACAGTTTGCCTTTTTTATTACCACTACGTCTTATCATTACAGCCGAGCAATTTGCAGATTTTTTAATCGAAAAGAAAGAAGACCTGTTTAACGAGGATCCGCCTAAAAAACGTCGAAGTACCAGAAAGACCACCAGCACCAAAACCACCCGTAAAAAAAGTACCACGACTAAAACAGGGCTACCCCCCAAACCGGCCAGGCGACGTACTTCCCCACTAAGTCGCTCTTCTGTACCAACACCGAAGCGGAGGGCAACAATCAAGCAGAGTAGCGGGGCACCCCCAAAAGTACGTACGGCGAAACGACGAAGTGGCGTTGCCACTCAGGTTTGAAAATTGATCAGGGAATGAATCCCAAATTTTTGATGATATGACGAAAAGAATCTTGCTTTTTACTGGAAAAGGTGGTGTCGGAAAAACCACTTGTGCGGCAGCCACCGGTATCCAAACTGCATCGGAAGGTAAAAAAACGCTTGTTTTATCTTCTGATCCAGCTCATAGCCTAGCGGACGCATTGGATGTAAAATTAGGCCCCGAACCCACATTGGTTACCCAAAACCTTTGGGCACAAGAAGTTGATTTGTATTATTCTATGCAAAAATATTGGCAAAATTTGCGTCATATGTTGCTGGTATTGTTTAAATGGCAAGGTGTAAAAGATGTGGCTGCCGAGGAACTGGCTTCCCTTCCCGGAATGGCAGAGGCTTCTACCTTGTTGTGGTTGGACCAGTTTTATACATCGGATGATTTTGAGGTGATTATAGTAGATTCTGCGCCTACGGGTGAAACCCTTACGTTACTCAGTTTGCCACAAGTGACCCAATGGTGGTTGACGAAAGCTTTTCCGTTTCAGCGTTCGGCGGTGCAACTTTTCGGGAAAGCCGTCAATACCTTTACAGGTGTTCCTTTAGATAAAGGGGTAGCGGAATTGGATGAAATGTTTGGGAAGTTAGAGCGTGTACAAAAAATTCTGGCCGATCCAACCGTGACCAGTATGCGGATTGTGGCGAATCCAGAGCGCATGGTGATCAACGAAGCCAGACGGGCTTATACCTATCTTCAGTTATATGGCTATGGCGTAGATGCGGTTTTGGTAAACCGTGTTTTACCCGAAACCTCGGATGCTTCCTGGGGCAAATACCTGACGGCGCAGAAAAAATATCTTGAAGAAATTGAAAGTAGCTTTTCTCCTTTGCCCATTTTTAACGTTCCACATATGGGAGAAGAAGTCTTTGGGTTGGAGCGCTTGGAAAAAATTGGTGCATTGCTCTATGGCACTCAGTCCCCAACCAAGGTTTTTTTCTCGGAGGTAATATACCGCGTAGTGAACGAAGAGGCTGACTACCGCTTAGAAATCCGTTTGCCCTTGTCTGATGCCGAAGTGAGCGTCCAGCAGTTCGGGGACCAATTGGTGATTCAGGCTGGGCATCAGCGTCGGAATTATCTACTCCCACAATTTCTGAGTTACTACAAAATGAAGCGTTGGCGTTTTCAAGATGGATGGCTTAAGGTGGTTTTTGGGGAATAAATTGCGTTGATCTCAAAGAAAAACCCCGGTCTATAAAGAGCGGGGTTAGATAAGGGGGCTATGTCTAAATTATTGATTTTCCGGAAGTAAAACAAACCGGGCTACATTGTCTTTTCTTAAGTAACGACGTGCGGCATCTTGAAGGTCGGCGGATGTCATAGACTGGTACAGATCCTTAGACCCGGTAATAATCGTACCAACATCTTCTTTTAACTCATCTTTGCGCATGAGTTGAAGCATCCAGAAACGGTTTTCTTTCAGATTCGTTTCTAAGTCTCGAAGATAAGCCTCTTTTACTTTGGTAAGTATTTCGTCGGATACGCCCTTCGTTTGTACCTCTTCAATCACACGCCACATGGCCGCATAAAGCTCGTCTGCACGGGCAGGGTCACTGGCATAGCTGACGCTAAAGTTATACAGTGGTACGGGTTCTAATACCGCATTGCCCGAAGCATTGGCGTAGTAAGATCCGCTTAAGGCTTCACGAAGTTCCTCACGTAACCGGATTTCAATGGCTTTGCCCAAGGCACTAAGATGTACACGGTTGTTGCCAGACCATTCAAAAGGGCCTGTAAATTGAATTTCACTGCTACTCTTGGGTTCTTTGCCCTTGAGTACTTTTTTTTCAATAACTCCCGTGGGTGGGCGAATGCCCAAGTCTTTTGCTTTTTCGGTTATGGAGGTTGTGGGCAAACTGGCCAGATATTGCGCGATCATCGGTTTGATCTTTTCTACTTCGAAATTCCCGACGAAGTAGAATGAAAAATCACCTGCATTGCCAAAACGTTCACGATAGATAGCCAACGCCCGGTCCGCATTCAGTTCTTCCACTTTGAACGACGAAAATGGACGGACTCTGGGGTGATAACGTGACATTGTGACCGAGATGGTGTCTTGAAATACATAGTCTGGCGATGCAAAAAAGCCTTTAAACATTTGAAACTGGCTTTTAAACATGTTAAGGGAGGCTTCGTCTAAACGGGGTTGGGTAAAGCGCAAATGGATAAGTTGGAACAGGGTCTCAAGGTCTTTGGGGGATGCCATACCCGTCAAACCTTCGCTCTCATTGCCTATATACGATCCCACACGGGCTACCTTACCGGATAATTTTTTCTGCAATTCGATCATGCTGAAATTGCCAATGCCTGCCATTGCCATCACCTGATTGCCAAGTTGAACCGAGGCGTAATCTGTATCAGAGACCAAAGAGGCGCCGCCCGGACTGGTGGCTGAAAATACCACTTCGTCGTTCTTGAAATTGGTGGGCTTTAGGGTCACCTTGGCACCATTCGAGAGGGTCAGGCGGATAATACCCGTGCTGGCCTCGGTCTCCGATTTGGTGATAGAGCCGCTTACAGGAAGTTGGGGCAACAACTCATCGGTGGCTGCCGAGTCGGTATAAGGCGCAATATCCTTCCCTTTCATGTCGTTCAGTACCGATAACAGTTCTGCCTCTGTGGGCAATGGGTTGTTTTCGTCTTCTTTTCCGGTTACGTTTAGCACCCGGTTTTGGTCGGTCATATACCGTACTGCAAACTGATTTACCTCTTCCAGTTTAATCGCTGGAAGGGCTTGTTTTACATACTCATACTCCCAAGAAATACCAGGTGCGGGTTCATTTTCTAGATAATGTCGTACATATTCATTTGCAAAGGCACTAGATTCTGTTTTGTCTTTCTCATTAAAATTATTTTCATAACTTCGCAATAAGTCTGCCTTTTCACGTTCAAATTCGCTGGACAAGAAACCGTGGCGACGGATACGCTCGGCCTCGGTGAGGAGTACGTCTAAGGCATTGCTCATTTTACCTTCTGGGACAATAGCGCTTAGTTGAAAGGCATCCTTGGTACGGACAAAAGAACCGTATCCGCCCCCAGCAAAGGCAAAAGGAGGATTCGGTTTGGTTGCAATTTCTTGTAGGCGCGTGCTTAACATACTGCTCCAGAGTTGGGAGATCAGACCCTCGCGGTAAGCCAAACGGGAATTGGGATTCATGGCAGGATGTTTGAAGATGATTCCAATTTGTCTGTATTCCGCCTCTGGGTCGCTTACGATAGAAACCAGCGTTTCCGGATGACCGGGTACTTCAAAATACTTTCGTGGGACTTTTTTCGTGGGATTTTTGAGCGTTCCGAAAAGACGACGAATGTCCTTTTCCATTTTGACGGGGTCCACATCGCCCACCACAACAACCGCCATCAGGTCGGGGCGGTACCAATCTTTATAATACTGTGTTAAGCGGTCATGCTTAAAGTTTTCGATGATTTCGGGCTTGCCGATGGGCAGGCGTTTGGCATATTGTGAGTTTTGGAGAAGTATGGGAAATTGTTTGTCTCGGATTCGTTCTTGGGCGCCTAAACCAAGCCGCCATTCCTCGATAACCACCCCACGTTCTTTGTCCACTTCAGCAGGATCAAGGGAAATATTTCCGGCCCATTCCCGCAAAACATCCACTCCTTTATCTACTAAACCAGGTTTGTCGGTAGGAACTTTGAGCATATACACGGTTTCATCGAAACTCGTATAGGCATTCAGGTCTGCACCAAAATTCACGCCGATGGATTCTAAGAAGTTGACTAAGTCTTGTTTTTTATATTTTTTAGTGCCATTAAAAGCCATGTGTTCCAGCAAGTGCGCAAGCCCTTGTTGGTCATCGGCCTCCAGAATGGAGCCGGCATTTACGGCGAGGCGCAATTCTACGCGGTTTTCAGGCTTGTTGTTTTTTCGGATATAGTAGGTGAGGCCATTGGGCAATTTACCAATACGGATATTCGGATCCATCGGGATCTTATCAGTTGGAACCTGCACTTGCTGCTGATCCCCTGATTTGTTTTTTTGCTTTTGGGCATGTACCGCTGTTGCGCCTGTTATCAACAACGATAGGGCAAGATAACCCCAAATTTTCTTGATCATAGTATGATGCTATATGTATGGTGAATAAAGAATTGAGATATTACAAAGCACCATATGTATGTTATAATCTCGGTAATTGTTTCATGAATCATCTAATATTTTCTGCCACTTCTTTAGGGTACTGTCCATCGTGTTCTAATAATGATTCACCGTTTCGTCATACATGCTGGTGGCAAGGGTTAAAGGATTTCCAAGCGGGTCGAAATTATAACGTGGTACAAAAAAAGCGGCTTCGGAGGTCTCAAAGCCGCTTTTCGGTATTTTCTATGATTTAGCCACGTGGTTTTTTAGGCTTTGGCAACGGTTTGTTCTTGGGCTTTGGTGCTGGTTTGGTTTTAGGGCCTTGTTCCATTGAGAGGGCTTTTTTGACCGCTTCAAACGCGTTTACATAGCCCCCTGTTACCGAAATTTCAGAAAGCGTTACCATCTCGTCTTCGGTTCCGGGTTTAATAACCATTTTTTTGGACTTGGTAGCAGTATCCATGATGAGCAATTTTATTTGTGCTGCCGTAAGATTCGGGAAGTAGGAGCGTAATACAGCAGCAACGCCCGAAGTAACAGGAGCTGCCATAGAAGTACCACTGATTTCTTTGTATTTGGATCCGGGGATGGTGGCATAGATGTCCACTCCCGGTGCAAATACATCCACTTCTGTTTTGCCAAAATTTGAGAAAGAAGCAAGGGCATTTGTCCCACCTTCCCAGTTAGAGGCCCCCACTTCGATCATATTCTTCGGACGGCGGGAGCGGTCTTTGGAATCGTCCGGGCCAAACCAATCAGCCGGAAAATTTGGGGTTTCGTCAATATTGACACCGTCATTTCCCGCTGCATGTACAATCAGTACGTCTTTGGATTCGGCGTATTGGATGGCCTTATCCACCGCTTCTTTTTGGGGTGAAAAGTCTTTTCCAAAACTCATATTAATAATACTGGCGCCATTATCCACGGCATAATAAATGGCATTGGCAATGTCTTTGTCGCGCTCATCGCCATTGGGCACGGCACGTAGAACCATGATTCTGACGTTATCCGCTACACCTTTGATGCCGAGGTTGTTGGCACGGTCTGCAGCGATAATACCAGCTACGTGCGTACCGTGTTCGGCATCTGGGCCTTGATAATCGTTATTGCCATAACCGCGTTCATTCAGGTTGTTGGGGTCGTCTCCGACAATGCTGCGAGAATCAAATTCTAAGTTGTAAAAGTAATGGGCACGTTCATTAAAATAATCATAGCCCTCTTGAAGGTCTGCATCAATAAAGGCTTGCATTTCGTCAACCGTTTGATATGCTTTTCCTGCGCCCGCTAAATTCTCGACGATGTTCTGCCCGATACTCACAAATTGTTTGTCTTTTGCTTCCGGTTTGAGGGCCAAGACATTTTCGGGCGTAGGGGGGGTATTGCCCAAGAGGCGTTTTAGTGTGGACATGGTGTTAGAAACCATGGTCTTGGTCATCTCAATCTGAGAAAGTTGGCTTTGTGCTTCGGTACGTTTGTCGTTAATCTCGGACTTGGCAGCGGCGTAGCGTTCACAATCAACCTTATCTTTCCCCTGAAGGGTGGCTACGTCTGCACTCGCACACTTACCACTTAGGGCAACCACAAAACGGGTTATTTCGCCTGTGTCGTGATGCACATTGCGTCCGTCTTTTCCGCCCAAAAAACTCCAGCCATGTACGTCATCCACATAGCCATTTTCATCGTCATCTTTACCGTTTCCGGGGATTTCTTTTGTATTGACCCAGAGCACGGACTTTAAATCCTCGTGGCTTACATCCACGCCAGAGTCTATCACAGCAACCACAACGGTCTTACCTGTACGGCCTTTGAGTAACTCTTGATACATTCTCTCGGTTGATACGCCGGGTACTTTATCCGTTTCAGGATCTAAATTGTACCAATTTGCTGGTGCTTGGGCTTGAACCATTCCTCCGGCAAACAAAACGAGCAAACATAGTGAGTGGAAATATTTTTTCATAAAACGCAAATAGAATAGTGATAAAAAGAAACGGTAGGACGCAGTGTAACCATTTTAGTTTCTGTTCCAGTGGAATTTTGGAGGTTTCATTATTGGCGGAAACTTCAAGCCCCCTCACCTTAGAATCGGCTACAATAGTTCCTCGTTCTGTGTGCAAACGCCCGAAGGTTTGCGGGTATTGTATTTTGGGAAGGGAGGGTCTTTAGTAGAGGAATCAAGATTTGCTTAAGAGTAATAAAAATAATTATTAAGGCTATGAAATTATTTCCTGCACATGCTTTAAAGGGGGAAGTCTGGCTACCCGCTGACAAGTCTGTTTCGCAGCGGGCAGCCCTTTTTGCAGCTCTTGGAGAAGGGGTTTCCACCCTCCACGGCTACGCCACCGCCGCAGATCCGCAGTCTATGCTCTCTTGTATCCGGCAATTGGGCATAAAAGTAGTGCACATGCCCGATGGAGCGATTATCGTACATGGCAATGGGCTGAGTGGGCTTAAAAAGCCGGAGGCCCCATTAGACTGCGGCAATTCCGGGACGGCCATGCGGTTTTTGGCGGGCGTTTTGGCAGGACAGCCATTCGAGTCGGTACTAGTAGGGGATGCGTCCCTGTCTCGCCGCCCGATGGCACGAGTTGCGAATCCATTGAGAGAAATGGGCGCACAAATTGAACTGACCGATGGCCATGCCCCGATTTATATCAAGGGAAATCCGGCATTGCGCGGTATTCGTTACGAAATGCCCGTGGCGTCGGCTCAGGTTAAGAGTTGTGTATTGTTAGCGGGATTATTTGCGGAGGGTCAGACGGAAGTGGTGGAAAAAGTGCCCACTCGTGATCACACCGAGCGTATGTTGGGAATCCAGAATAACCATGGGGTGCTGAGGGTGCAAGGTGGGCGGCCCATTCTGGCGCAGACATACCATATTCCCCGTGACTTCTCGGCGGCGGCCTTTTTCATGGTGGCTGCTTCTATTGTGCCCGATAGCGAGTTGCGCTTGCCACAAGTGGGGCTAAATCCGTCTAGAACCGGATTGTTGGGCGTTTTGCGACAAATGGGGGCGGATATTGTCTTGGAAAATGAGCGGGAAACAAGCGGTGAGCCTGTTGCCGATATGCGGATTCGCACGGCCAAACTGCGCGGAATTGCTCTTGATGGAGCCGTTATTGCCAATATAATAGATGAAATTCCCATCCTCGCTGTTGCTGCTACACAGGCCGAGGGCATCACCGAAATTCGCGGCGCCGAAGAATTACGGGTAAAAGAAACAGACCGGATTGCGGCCATGGTCATAAACCTTCGCAAATTGGGGGCCGTAGTAGAGGAATGGCCAGACGGGATGCGCATAACGGGTGGGACCAAACTGAACGGTACGACCGTGGAAACCTTTCTGGATCACCGTATTGCGATGAGCATGGGCATTGCCGCTTTCGTTGCGGATGGCCCTACCGAGGTTTTGGAAGCTCACCATGCTGCTATCTCGTTTCCCGATTTTTGGGAGCAACTTGCACATATACAAAAATAGCATTGATCTTATGTCCAATCCACGTTTGCCTTTCTGTTTGTTGATCCTATGCTTCCTATGTCTTGGGGTAGAAGGAATACAGGCACAAGATCGGGTTGTGGTGAGTGGCTATATCTCTGACGCGGATTCCGGTGAGCGGCTGATAGGGGCAAGTGTTTACGTAAAGGCGCTGAAAATAGGAACGGTGAGCAATCGGTATGGTTTTTTTAGTTTGATGGTTCCGAAGGATTCGCTGATTTTAGTGATCAGTTTTGTAGGGTATAAAAGCCGGTTTTGGGCAGTTAAACCAAGTAAAGATTTCCAAATAGCGGCTACACTAACGCCAGAGTCGGCCTCTGGTAGTGTAGAAATCACGACACAACGCTGTTCTGGTGTGGAAGCCACCGAAACAAGCACTATCGAGATTCCGATACATCAAATTAAGGCTCTTCCGGCATTGATGGGCGAAACGGATGTTATCAAGGTGCTGCAACTGATGCCCGGCGTACAGTCTGGCTCCGAGGGCAGTACAGGGTTGTATGTGCGTGGCGGAGGGCCTGATCAGAACCTCATTCTGGTAGATGACACGCCAGTGTATAATGTTAGTCACTTATTTGGTTTTTTTTCGGTATTCAATTCCGACGCGATCCAATCAGTTACGCTTTCAAAAGGAGGATTTCCTGCAAGGTATGGCGGCCGTTTGTCATCGGTGGTAGATATTGCCCTTAGAGAAGGCCACCTGCGAGAGTGGAAAACGGAGGGTTCGCTGGGCATTGTCGCGGCAAAATGGGCGGTGCAAGGGCCTATTCTACGGGATAAAATGAGCCTTTTTGTTTCGGTGCGGCGCACCTATATAGACGCCTTGGCACGCCCAATACTTAGGAGACTATCCGCCGATGATGCTGATCGAGAGGTGGAAAGTGGTTATTATTTTTATGATCTGAATGCCAAGTGGAATTGGATTCCCTCGTCCAAAGACCGCTTATTTATGAGTTGGTATAGTGGGAAAGATGCCTTCCATCTCGATCAAAAACAACTGTTTAACCAACGAAGAAATGAAACTCGTCTGCAAGTAGGAATGGATTGGGGCAACGTGGCTGCCTCCTTCCGATGGAATCATCTTTTTAACAACAGATTGTTTGCCAATACAGCCATTTCGCTAAGCCAGTATGTACTAAATGCGGAATATGCCGAGTCGGACTACGCACTCCAGACGCCACAAAACCTTAATGCATACGCTGCGCAGTATTCTTCCGGTATTCGGGATTGGCGGCTTAAAACAGACTGGGATTGGTCGGTTCATCCGCGTCATGCCATTCGGTTTGGTGCAGTGGCTACCCGTCATCGCTTTGTTCCTGCCGTTGCCCAAGTTTCGATTCAGGAAGGGACCTCTTCTCCATTTGAAACGGAATTTAAACCACAGGCCGAAAAAATCTTTAGTACCGAAACCGCCCTTTTCGCAGAGGATGACTGGCAGGTCTCGGAAAAACTACGCATCAATGGCGGTGTGCATATGGCAGGATACTGGGTGGATAAGCAAGGCTTTTTTTCGATACAACCACGGATTTCGGCGCGGTTGAAGGTGGGACCATATGCCCTGAAGGCCTCCTTTGCACAGGTGCAACAGCCCCTGCATCTGCTTACAACCAGTAGTATTGGCTTGCCGACCGATTTGTGGCTTCCTGCAACAGAAAAGGTGCCGCCCTCCGAGGCCACACAATCCGCGATTGGCGTGGTCCGCGAGTGGAGCGGCTGGGAAGCAACAATCGAGGCGTATTATAAACCGATGAAAGGCATTGTGGAGTATAAGCCCGGTGCCAACTTCGTCAACCAACCCGCCTTAGATTGGCAGGAAAAAGTGGCATCCGGCAACGGACTTTCCCGTGGCATTGAGTTCTTTTTGCAAAAAACATCCGGGAGAACAATGGGTTGGGTAGGATATTCTTTGGCTCGTAGCACCAGAACGTTTAAAGACTTAAATGAGGGAAAGCCCTTCCCATACCGCTACGATCGCCTACATGATGTGGTTTTGATGCTACAACACAAGCTAACTGCTCATATTGAGTTTTCGGGTACTTGGGTTTATGGTACAGGGAATGCCCTTACACTAGCGATCTCTCAGGTAGCTGGCGCAAATAGGCCATGGGAGAGTGGTACGCTTTATACGTATTATGGTAGTAGAAATGGCTACCGGATGTCGCCCTATCACCGGATGGATTTGGGAGCGAATTTTAATAAAGATTTGAAAATAAAAGGTATGGGAAGCCTGTCGCGAACAATTTCTGCCAGCTTCTACAATGTATATAATCGAAAAAATGCCTTCTTTATCTATGAAGGGGAAGACCCCGTTACCCTCCGCAAATCCTTCCGACAGGCCAGTTTATTTCCGATCATTCCGTCTATTGCCTATGCTTTTAGGTTCTGATGAAATGTTCTTGGAATCAGGAAGCCGACTTGTGAAGTTCCTTTTTTAAAAAAGAGAGGGTATGCGCCACTAACTCCGGCTGTGGTTGTGGGGGCGAAGGGTCGTGCAGCAACGCAACGACAGCTTTGTATTGCGCCAGATATACTCGACAGTTCCGACATATACGCATATGTTGTTCAAATCGCCACTTCAAATCCTCATCAAGGGCGTTTTCTATATAATCGGTCAGAAATTGATGGGCTTCTTTACAGCTCAGATTAAGGCCAAGCCAGTACTTAAGTGTTTGTATCATGATGGATTAGCAGGTTGCGAAGGGCATTTCGGGCGCGGTGCAAGCGAACCCGTAAGTTTCCTTCCGTGATTTCCAACATCCGGGCCACTTCCTCCATTGGTAGTTCTTCAAGGTCGCGCAAGGTGATGGCAAGACGGTAGTCCTCTGGTAGCCGTTCTATGGCTTCGTGTAAAATACGGATTTGCTCCTTTCGCATTAGCCCCTGCTCTGGATGCCAAAGAGGGTAGGCCGCTATTGTGTGTCCGTCTGCATCAAAACGGGGCTGGAGAGCCTCTATATCGGCCTCGTCCATGACGTTGGTACGGCTGGATCTGCGGAGGCTTACACGTGCCAAATTAATGCCAATTGCACAAAGCCAAGTGGACAACAGCGATTCGCCCCTGAATTTTTCTACTTTTCGGAGTGCTTGAAGGAATGTTTCTTGTACCAAATTTTGTACCTCGTCTGGGTCTCGTACCAAGCGGGCAATACAGCGATATAGCTTGGGCGTTTCTTCCAGAACCATTTGTGTTAGTACCCTTTCGTCTTTCTGGCGAAGCAATTCGAGATAGTTAGGGTCTTCGGTATAGGATTTTGTTACACGCAAAAAGAATCAGGGCTAGGGGTGGAGGCCGTTTGGGAGTAAACTAACCATAAAGTACGTGCCGACAAAACCAAAAGGAGCCACTGGAGTTCAGTGGCTTGGGAATTTGTTTTAGCGTAAACTGATTAAACTCAAATCCTTATGGATTGGTGTTGACGAATAAACGCTAAGGTCTGGTGGGAAATTCCTTTCGGATCAAGTCCTACTTCTGCATAAAGTTCATTTTGTGTGCCATGTTCTACAAATGTATCTGGTAAACCCAGCCGCAAAACATCGGCTTTAAAACCATGATCGCACATCCATTCTATTACAGCACTTCCCGCGCCCCCTTGGATCACCCCATCTTCTATAGTAACCACCATATCAAATGTTGTAAAGACCTCCTCCAATAAGACCTGATCCAAAGGCTTCACAAACCGTAAATCATAATGCGCAGCTTCAATACCAGCCTCTTGCAAGTGTTTACGTGCGGCAGATACGGATTGCCCGATAGCGCCATAACTCAAAATGGCTACATCAGTGCCGTCTGCCACTTTGCGTCCAGTACCAATGGGAATTTCTACAAATGGACCAATGCCATCGTCGGAGGTTCCACCACGGGGGTATCGGATTGCATAGGGGCCTTTGGTGTGTAAACTGGCCGAGAACATGAGATTACGCAGGTCTTGCGCCTCCATCGGTGCCGCCACCACCATGTTCTGCACACATCGCAAATACGAAATATCCAAGGCGCCATGGTGTGTGGCCCCGTCTGCACCCACCAGCCCGGATCGGTCTATACAGAAGACAACCGGAAGATCTTGCAGGGCCACGTCATGGATGATTCCGTCGTAGGCACGCTGTAGAAAACTGGAATAGATGGCCACGAACGGTTTCAAGCCCTGTGTAGCCATTCCGGCTGCTTCGACCACGGCATGCATTTCCGCAATTCCGACATCAAATGCCCGATGTGGCATCTGTTTCATCATTTTGCTCAGGCCTGTTCCGCTGGGCATTGCCGCCGTAATTCCTACTACTTTGGGGTCTTCTTTGGCTAATTCAAGGATGGCATCCCCAAAAATATCTTGCCAGTTGGGTATCTTACGTTGGCCAGGATCGGGTTTAACCAAAGATTCGCCGGTGAGTTTGTCGAAGGGCGAACTTTGGGCGTGCCACTTCAGTTGGTCTTGTTCGGCAGGAGCAAAACCCTTACCTTTAACCGTCATACAGTGGAGCAGGATAGGGCCTTTAAGGTCTTTTAGATCGTCTAAAATTTTAGCGAGTTGGACCACGTCGTGACCATCCACTGGGCCAAAGTAGCGGAAGCCAAGGGCTTCAAAAAGGCCTCCAGGTGTCAGGGCGGCTTTCATGCCATTTTCGATGCGCCCGATAAAGCGCTGCATGGTGCCACCTCCTTTACCCTTCATTTTTTCGAGGAAGTCCCAAACTTCATCTCGGAGGGTATTCCAGCCCTTTCCAGCAGTAATCTCAGCTAAATATTCGTTTAAAGCGCCCACATTGGGGTCTATAGACATTCGGTTGTCGTTCAAGATAACGAGCAGGTCCGATTTTGCTGTTCCGGCATTATTCAATCCTTCAAATGCCAAACCGCCTGTCATCGAGCCGTCACCAATAATGGCCACCACCTTTTGGTCTGTCTCGGCAATATCGCGGGCTTTAGCCATGCCAAGTGCAGCCGAAATGGAAGTGGAGGCATGGCCTACCCCAAAGGTGTCGTACTCCGACTCGGACCGTTTGGGGAAGCCCGAAACCCCTTGATATTTACGGTTGGTATGAAAGACATCTCTTCGACCAGTAAGGATTTTATGTCCATAAGCTTGGTGTCCCACATCCCACACAATCTGGTCCTTAGGTGTCTGGTAAACATAATGAAGCGCGACGGTGAGTTCCACCACGCCAAGTGAGGCCGCGAAGTGCCCCCCATGTACCGAAATAATGTCTATAATGTATTCCCGCAATTCTTTGGCCACTTGGGGCAATTTTTCGACGGGCAGTTCCCGCAAGATATGCGGCAGATCAATTTGGGCAAGTAGAGGGCCGAGAGTATGGTCAGTTTGACGTTCGTTCATAAAGTTGAGGAATGGACTTCGGAAGGTTGAAGCGATAGTTTTTCGATACGCAATTGGGCTTCCTGTAAGCGGGTTTCGCAAAAGTGTGCCAGCGACAAGCCTTCTTCATACAGCGATAAGGCTTCTTCTAATGGAACGGGTTGCTCTAAGGTGCGCACGATTTGTTCTAAAGATTGGATCGCTTCGCTAAAGGTGCGTTCGGACAATAATTGGGACATAGTTTGTCGGGGTGATTACGGGCTTGGAAAGGCACCGCGAGTGGCGTTTCTGATAGGGAGGCATTGCCGCAAAATATGGGCGATAAAACGAATGCCAACGATATTTGTTCACCACGCAGTACTTCTTTTGTAAAAAATACAGAAAATAGCGCCCTTATAGTGAAACGTTTTTGGTTCTGATAGACCAATTTCGGGTAAAGTCTGGAAGAAAGCAAGTGTTACTGTGGTCTTGGTCTATACAAAACCACCTTTTAACGATCAGGTCGCGTCTCGGTGACGGTTACGGCTACCGATCCATCCAGAAACCGTAAGGTAAGGAATTGTTTGGGGTGGGCTTCATTGGCCCTAAAGAGCAGGTCTTGGTCTTTATAGACTTGTACATAGCCCCGTTTTAGGGGTGCGTTGGGGTCAAGTTGTCGTAATTGTGCTTCCCTAAATTGGAGACTGGTTCGGGCGTGTTCCACCTGAAATTGGGCGACGCGCAATAATTGGCGTCGGAGTTCTATGAGGCGGCGCAATTGTTCTTCCAGCATCATACGCGGACGGTTTAGGGCATATGATCCGCGAAGGTTTCGTAAACGGTCTTGTTCTACTTCCAATTTGCGTAATGTACGAATTTTAATCGTGTACCGAAGATTAACGATAAGTTGTAGTGCTTCGTGTTGGTTCGGCGTGGCGAGTTCTGCCGCATTAGAGGGGGTTGCCGCACGCACATCGGCCACCAAATCAGCGATGGTCACATCTGTTTCGTGTCCAACCGCACTAATAACCGGGATGGTGCTGTGATAGATCGCCCGTGCCACCACTTCTTCGTTGAAGGCCCATAAATCCTCAATGCTTCCACCACCCCGCCCAATTAGCAGAACATCTACTGGCGTGGGTTGGGCATTAAACTGATAGATGGCCCGTGCAATTTCTTCGGCAGCGCCCGGCCCCTGTACCATTACCGGAATCAGCGATACCTGCACCATCGGGAAACGGTGTTGGATTACCCGCAAAATGTCTTGAATCGCAGCACCAGTTTCACTGGTAATCACCCCGATTTTTTGTGGATAACGAGGGAGCTTTTGTTTTTTATGGGCAGCAAAAAGACCTTCGGCGGCTAATTTTTGTTTCAGGGCCTCGAAGGCCAAGTTGAGGTCGCCTTCACCCGCTGGACGCAGGGACTTGACAACAAAAGAATAGGTACCGCGTGGCGGATATAGGGAGAGTGCTCCATGGGCCACCACCTTCATCCCATCGTGCGGCGTGAAAAATAAATATTTACGATTAAATTGCCAAAGTGCGCAGGAAATCTGGGATTGGTAATCCTTTAGGCTAAAATATAAGTGGCCGGACGTATGGGCCTTAAAATTAGAAATTTCCCCTTCTACCCATAGGTCGGAAAAGGTGTCCTCGACTACTTCTTTGAGCGCACCGTTTAGGTCGGATACGGAAATGATGGCATGTTCGGGCATAACTTATCCAAATTTTTTCAAAATAGTGGCCACACTTCCGGCGTATGACGATCCAAACAGCAACAAATGATTGAGCACATGATAGAGGTTATAAATGTCGCGTCTTTCGGTATATCCGGTTTCCAATGGCCAGATTTCATGATATGCGGCATAAAATACGGGCGAAAAACCACCAAACAAGGAGGTCATAGCGAGGTCGGTTTCTCGGTGGCCATAATATACTGCCGGATCTATCAGGGCTGGGCCGTTTTGGGTAAAGTACACATTGCCGTGCCATAAGTCCCCATGTAGAAGCGAGGCGACGGGTCTTGCCGGTAGAATTTGTGGCAGGGCATTGCACAAAGCGTTAATGGCGCCATCCCAATTGGCCGACCAGTGGTTGGCCCGACGACAACGCTCTGCCATGGCATGAAGGCGGTGTTCAGTAAAAAAAGAAGGCCACGAGGAGTGCCATTCATTGTGTTGTGGCGTCCGGCCAATAAAGTTTTGCGCCGGATAACCATACCCCAAGGTCTCTTGAGGGTTGGCCGTTTGGTGTAGTTGCGCCAAGCCACGACCCAGTGCTGCGTGGTCTGCCGAGGTGGGCGAGATAGATTCTAACCACTCAAACACCAAAAAACCGGATCCCAAAGCCCTTATTTCAGGGATCACCAATCCCGATTTTGCCCCACGCAAAACGGATAAGCCATCTGCCTCGCATACAAAGGTATTGGATATATCTGTTAGGCCCGTTTTGGCAAAATACGTGCTGTGGGCAGTGTGTATGTGCCATGTCTCTGCCGTATCGCCACCAGATAGGGAGGAAAACGCCAGAATAGGCTCCGACAACGCCGATGAAAGGTGTTTGATCTGTTGTGGGTGCATAAAAGATGCCTTTTAAGGTTTATCGAAAGATACTGCTTTCGTCCTGTAATGGTTTAAGTATTTATTTTTAATAGACCTGTTTTGTGGCAAAATGTATGATGCGGTCTATTCGGTGTCTGTACTTAATGGGTCAGAATCGTGTTTTATCTCATGTGGCAGCATTCTTAAGGTGCATAGCCGGGATGTGCGTATGTAGAAGGCTAAAAGTGCATAACCAAAAAACAAAGCCGGAAGCCCTTCCTCCATCAAGAATTATCGAAGAGTCGGTTCTAATGCGTGCTATTTTTGGGGCAGATTTTTTCTTGTTCACAGACCTTATTAATTTTTATGCTTACCCTCGATCTTTCCAATATTTACCCGTTTATGCCATCAGGGCAGGCGCTTTCTGATTTTCAGCCAGTATTAGAAACGGCGCAAACGGCTTTAATAACCAAAACTGGCGCTGGGAATGATTTTTTGGGCTGGCGAGACCTGCTTACTGCGCCCGATTTATTGCTTTTAGACGAGGTAGCTGCTATTGCCGCCGAAATACGCGAACGTGCCGAGGTATTGCTTTGTATTGGGATTGGCGGCTCTTATCTGGGGGCAAAAGCCGTTATTGAAGCCTTGTCGCCTTATTATAACCGTTCGGGTCCAGAAATTCTTTTTGCGGGACACCATATGAGCGGAGCCTATCTTCGGGAACTGTTACAATCCTTAGAAGGCAAATCGGTATATGTGAATGTAATCTCCAAGTCTGGAACCACTTTAGAACCCGCATTGGCCTTCCGGTTTTTATTAGATTGGATGGATGAACGGTTTCCAGATGCCAATAACCGCATTATTGCCACCACCGACCCGGCATCGGGTGCATTGAATCAATTACGCAACAGCCGAGGATTCCGCAAGTTTGTCATTCCGCCGGATGTGGGTGGGCGTTTCTCCGTACTAACGCCCGTTGGTTTGTTGCCCATTGCCGCTGCTGGTATTGATATTCGCGCTTTGTTCGAGGGTGCACGCGCCGAGTGTGAACGCTTAACCACGTCCGAAAACAATGCAGCCTTGCAATATGCCGTTGCCCGCTTTTGGCTGCACGAAGCGGGATATAAAACAGACGTACTCTCGGTATTTGAACCTAAACTCTACCCGATGGGCGCGTGGTGGCAGCAACTTTATGGCGAGAGCGAGGGCAAAGAGGGAAAGGGACTTTTTCCGGTGGCCATGCAGTTCTCGACCGATCTACACTCGCTGGGGCAGTATATGCAGGATGGACAACGGGTAGTGGCCGAAACGTTTTTGATGGCACAGGACGATAATGGGGACATTTCCGCGCCTCTGCTGGCAGGCGACCTCGATAAACTGAACTATTTGGTGGGAAAACCTTATACCGAGATCAACCGAAAGGCGTATGAAGGAACCCGACAGGCCCATACCGAGGGTGGTGTCCCCAATATGACCCTCTGGATGGATGCCATTACGCCGCAAACAGTGGGCGAATTGATTTATTTCTTTGAACATGGCGTGGCCATTGGCGGGTACTTGTTAGGGATTAACCCGTTTGATCAGCCCGGTGTGGAAGCCTACAAGAAAGAAATGTTCCGGCTCTTGGGCAAGCCCTAAAAACCTGTTCATAACACCCCATTTTTGATCCGCATGGCTTTCCCCGTGCGGATTTTTTTATGTGGCGGGTAATAGAATCTGGAAGCGGGTTCCTTTTCCGGTCTGGCTTTCCACGTGAACGCTTCCACCGTGGGCCTCTACCACCGATTTCACAATGGCCAAGCCAAGACCAGAGGATTGGTAGGCTTGTTGTCGTGCTGGATCGCCACGATAAAAGCGATCAAAAACAAAAGGAAGTTGTGCGTTTGGGACGCCTTCCCCTGTGTCGGTCACGGTAAAGACCATCCAATGGCCTTCTTGGCTTGCCGTAAGAACCACCGCGCTATCCGTTGGTGCATAACGAAGGGCATTCCCCACCAGATTGCCCAAGACCTGTGCCATCCGATCTTCATCCACAAAAATGGGTGCTAAATCCGGTGTTGTTTGTATGTTTAGCCGGATGCGTCGGAGGGCTGCCTGTTGTTCGAAGGCACGGACGGTGCGTTCCAATAACTCTTTTGGGTGTTTTGCCGTTTTATTTAAGGGAAGTTCGCCAGCATCGGCAAGTGAAATCACGCGCAAGTCTTCGATCAATCGTTGGAGGTGTTTGGCTTCGGTGTACATCGCCTCGAAGCGGGCAGTGGTGGGGGGTAAGTCGCCTTCTTTGAGCGCCTCCAAATATCCGGATAGAACCGTGAGTGGCGTTCGGAGGTCGTGCGCCAAGTCGGCGGTCATTTGATGGCGGAGTGCCCTGGCTTTTTCTAGTTCGGTACTCATGCGGTTAAAGGCCCGCGCAACATCACCCACCTCGTCGTTTGAGCGCACTTCCACTTGTGTGCCGAGTTCGCCGGAGGAAAGTTGTCGGGTGGCCTGTGTCAATAATCGCAATGGTTTGGTCAGCCGACCAGCCAAAAGGGCGCCCAGTATCCAGGCTACCACCACACTTACACCTGTGGCATAAAATAAAGCGTTGCGGATGCGGGCCAAATAGTCGCGGTCTTCAGGGCGCAAAGGGAGCATGGTTCCGGTTGGTAAAGCAGTGCCAACAAAGGTTCCGCGTACCAAAATGGGTTTTCCGGCAGTCAGTAGCGATGCTGGAACGGTTGTGCCGTGTGGATATTTGGTGGTGGGGATTAAAACCTTGCGCTTGGTATCTACCAAAAAATAAGGCGGATCGGGCGGTTTATGGGGGGTGGGTGCCTCTAATGGATGAAACGCGCCTATGCCAAATTGAGAGGCTGCCTCGATACCTCGCCAGCTACCCGTAGATCGGTAAAAGTCGGTAACATTGATGATGAACCGATTCTGAATGTCTATTTGTGTGTAGCGTTCAAAAGCTTTTTCGGTTTCTCGCTGTACAAAAAAAGCCACCAATAGGGCCTCTATTGTGCCCAAAAACAGGAGCAAGAGTAAAAGCCTGAGTGTAATGGAGCGAAACCCTTTCATGATAGTACCCGTTGGGTGGAGGTTTGCGGACGGTCAGGTGCATGATACGGAAATACGGCCATAAAACGAAAACCGTACTTTGGGGCCATACACAATAAGAAAGGCCGCCCATAAAGACGGCCTGCGAGTTTCCCAAAACGGTGTGTTAGAACTGGTCGCCTCCGGCGGATCCGTCTTCGTTTAGGTTCTTTTTTCGGTTACGTTGGTTGTTCTGACGATCGTTCGAACCAATATTCCACGTTGCGCCGAGTGTCACATTACGGTTAACCATGCGACGGGTAAAAGAATAGATGAAGTCTGGATCGGTATTGTTCATCCCAAACCGACGTTGATCAAAGATGTCGGAACCGCGAAGAGAAACCATCAACGAGTTGTTAAGGAAGCTTTTTGCAAACCCAACATCGGTATTTTGGCGGCTCAGCATGGTGCCTTGGGCACTGGGTTGCGGCGCCTGATAATCCCATGAAACTTGGCCATTGATGCCATAAGGCAAGGTCAGGCTGGCGTTTACGCGGGTACTCCACGAAAAGCCGCTATTGGTGTTTTGGGAGACGCCGCTCACTTCTCGCCGATAGCCATTCAGGCTCGTCGTCAGGTTTATGGCTTTGGATAGGCGGTTGGTGGCAATAAATTCCAAGCCATAGGAGTCGGCAGATTTTAGGTTCTCAAATGTCGTAATACTGATGCCGTTTTCGCCCAATCGGTTGATGGGGGAAACGAGGTCGGAGGTGTGGCGATAGAATACGGTAGAAGTTAGGGAGCCTTTTTTCAAGTTCAGCATATGGCCTAACTCCAGTGCATCTACATATTCAGGTTTGATAAGTGGATTCCCAACCCGAATGTTAACGGGGTCGCTATAATCTGGGAAGGGGTTCATTGCCCAGCGATTAGGTCGGTTCTGACGGCGGCTATAACCCAAGGTTACTTCATTTTTAGATGCCAGCGTTTGTCGTACGTTTAGGGTAGGGAAGAAGTTAAAGTAGTTTTGGTCGAACTTCTGATCGGTTGTTTTCTGATTGCCGCGTTGGTACGTTTGTACGGCCCGAATCCCTACTTGATAAGCAAATTTCCCAATGAGGCCGGTGTACATCGCATAGCCTGCATGAATGTCTTCGTCCAGAATAAACTGATTGGTCCGTAGTACGTTATCTTGCCACGTGTTGTTCAAATAATCGGTGGCACGATAGTCTTGGTCGTTATGTCGTTGGGTAAACTTATACCCTAATTCCAATTTTCCGCCGTTGCTGAGCGGACGGGTATAATCGGTTTGTGCGGTAAACAAATGGTCGTTGCCAATCGTGTTATCCCGTTGTTGGCTAAGGTCGGTCTGTGGGATATTGTTCACCACATCATATTCTGAATAGGTCTGGAGGTCATCTTGTTCTCCTCGGTTAAATGCTATGTTGGCGGTAAACTCGTGTCCCGCACCCCCAATGATCTTGCGGAAGTCGAGTGCCGTTTCCCAGCCCTTATTACCTCCTTCGTTATCCGTATTGCGGTTATACCGATCGGTCAGTCTGTCCATGCCATCCATGAAGGTGTAAGCCGTTAAGGAGAATCCACCACCATCCCGTAGGTTGTATCCACCGGATAGACTGAGGGATGTGCGGTTGTCAAAAAAATAGTCGAAACCTGCTCGGAAATTTCCGTTATCGAATATGCGGTATCCGTCACTCGCTTGCAGAATAGTCGAGGATACGATGAAATTCGTGAGGTTGGTACGGATGGAAGATCCCTTAAACCCCATAGCCATTCGGTTATACCCAAGGTTGACAAAAGCATTATACTTGGGTGCGCGGTAATTCAGGGCAATGTTATTGGACGTGCGGAAGGAATTTGGCTTAAATCCTGTGCCAATGTTACTGGAGATACTGGTATTGTATCCAGCTTGATTCGGACGTTTCAAGACAATGTTGATGATCCCTGCGGAAGAATCGGAGTCATATTTCGCGGAAGGATTGGTGATAATTTCGATGCGGTCAATTTGTGACGAAGGGGTTTGCTCAAGGAGGGTTGCAATAGGTAGGTTAGAAGGTTTACCATCTATCAGAACCTGAATGTTTCCGCTGCCCCGCATCGAAACATTGTTGTCCATGTCCACTTGTACCGAGGGGATGTTGCGCATCACATCTATTCCATTGCCTCCGGTGGCGGTAAGGTCTTTTCCAATATTATAAATCTTACGATCAGGTGCGATCTGTACCAAGTCCCGTTCAGCCGTAATGATGATTTCTTTGGTATTGACGATTTCGGCCAAAGTAATGGTACCTAAAGAGATTTCCGTTTGATTTGGCGTGATCGCCAAGTCGGTTTTGACAATGGCTTTGTACCCGATAAAACTAACTTTAAGTTTAAATGTCCCGTAAGGAAGGTTCTCTAAATTAAAACGGCCTTTTTCGTCCGACACCATACCCGCGACCACTGAGGAGTCTGGTGGTGCATTTTGGATGCGTTCTTGCATTTCTTTGGGCATGGTGGCCAATCGTGCAGGAGATGGCTTGGATTTTTGCAGCACGACCGTAGCAAAAGGAATGGGTTGGTTGGAGGCTGCATCTACAACGGCGCCACTGACCTTCCCGATTTTAGGAGCATTTGCTCCACCTGCTGGGTTTTGTGCATGTATGGAGCCTGTCAGGGCTATAGCCCATATCAGTAGGGATAAAAGACGTTTCATATTATGTGTTGGTTTGGGTTTGATTTTGCAAGGTGGACGGCGAACAACGGTTGTAGGTTCACAAAAGTTGTGCGATTTGCGACCAAATGGCTATTTGATGCGACCAATTGGGACAATGCAAGGAATAGCTTTTTAGCTTTTGGCAAAACGTTCCTCCAGCAGGGAAAAAGACTTGCCTGAACCGATTAATCACTATCCTTTTGAACGTACTTGAATAAGAATCAACACATTGTCTGTATTGTTCGGGTGGATTTCAATCATCTCCAGCACTGCTGGAGGACCTATTTCTCTCCCTATAGAGCGGTGACAGGTGCTCCGGTAGCACGGAGATATGCTACGATGCTCTGTGCAATAACCTCTGCGGTTTTGTTTTGGCCCATTTCAGAATTGATGTACAAGGCATCAAACATATTTGTCAGGGTTGCCATTTGGACGGTAACGGAAGGAACTTCACTAAACCAAGAACTTCGTTCTGTGGCGGCACTGGGGATATCTCGTTCTGGTGCCACATCATTCGCCACCATCATATCCCTCAATGAAACGCGAAGGTTGTGGTCTATCAGGTAGGCGGCTTTCTGACTAAGCCCCACAAGGCCGAGCGACGCCGCTTTGTCGGTTTTGAAACGATCGGTATAAAAGACGGTATAGCCACTTCCTACACCTGCATTCACATCTAAACGGACCAATAGCAGGGCTTTGTTTCGGTTCGCCACAGCCGCCCGTTCAGCAGGCGAAGCAAGGTCGTCCATATCATTTCGTGAGAGTAGAACCGAGACCTTATAACGATCGTTCAGGATTTCTGAGACCCGTCTGGCTACCTCCCAATTGGTTTTGAGGGGAAAGGTGTCATTAATGACTTGTCGGCCGTCGTTGTCTTTAATAGGGTAGTTGGGATCAATAATAACTTGTACAGGTTGGCTTGGTTGGAAAAATGTTACCAGATTTTCTGCAAAAAAAATGGTACCAACCAAGAGCAGTAACGCCAAGGAAAGGAGCCATCTATGTAAAAAACGAAGCTCGGTAGGGTCGGAAATCGTCCGATTAAAAACAGCCATGTATCTGAAATGTGTGGTGGAGGTAATATCTGTTCTTAACCGCGATGGGTCATTTTTTGTTTCGCAACCAAGAGAGGCCAGAAAGGAGCATAATGCCCGTCCCCACGATACTGCCAGAGATAGAAGTGGGGAATCCGGTTACGGCTCCTGCCATCAGGGCTTTAAAAAGGCTTGCTTTTCCGCCATCCCCTTCCTTTTTTCGCTGTATATAATAAACACCAAGGCCCGCACCCAAGAAGCCTATGGTCATGCTTAGCGGTAAATTAAGCCCAAGTGAAAAAAATTCTGAGCCAAAAAGAAGGTTATCCAAAAGCAAAATAAGCCCTCCACTCAATGGGCTAAGGTAGTTTTTCTTTCGGGGCACGGGTTGTGCAGGGGGGGGTTCTGGCGTAGAGGCGTGGTTGGGGTTAGAGGTCATCATAGGCGCCATTGTTCAGTTTGTCCAATTCCTGTAAAAAAAATACCCGCGTTTTTTCGGTCAATTCATTAAGATGTTTCACTTCCAACCCATTGGTCTGGATGGGTGGATAACATTTGAGAATAATTTCACCTGCATGTACCCGATTAAAGTTGAGCCGATCAGTATAGGTACTACTTAGGACGGGGACCAGCGGTACTTGTGCTTCGATGGCGGTAAAAAAAGCGCCTTTTTTGAAGGGACCTAAACCCCGGCCTCTGCTTCTCGTGCCTTCCGGAAACATGGCCAAGGAGATATTGAGGTCTTTTATTTGTTGTGCGGCTTGACCCATTCGGGTGGTAGATTTTGCACGGCTTTGGCGGTTCAGGATGACGTTTCCGGCAAGCCAATACACCAGACCGAAGATTGGGATATAGGTGATTTCTTTTTTTCCGACCGAGACGGTACGCTTGGGCACAAAAGATCCCCATAGAAACATATCCCAATTTGATTGGTGGTTCCCGATGATGATATTGGGTTGTTGCTGTGTTAGGTATTCGGGGTTGATCATCCGTACACGAATCCCCAGAATGCGTTTAAAGCCGCCGCCCAATAAGCGGGCCAAGACGTATGTATTCTCCGGATTGACAGGACGAAATAGGCAGTACACAATGCCTAATGTCGAGACAACACTGGCATAAAGACCAAAAATAAAAAGACGAGGGTATTTAAGCATAGGGAATCGTGGACTACTTCGTAATTAGATCGAGTTTTTCTAACACCTCTGCGGTGAGTTTGGGGCGTTCAGACAATGCCTTTAGGTTTTCGCGCAATTGCTCCACCCGCGAGGCGCCCAGAATGACCGTACTGACATGGGGGTTGTGGAGACACCATGCAATGGCCAGATGTACCATAGAGAGGCCCGCTTCTTGTGCCACTTTTCCGATGGCGGTGGCTTTGTCTATGTTGTCTTGCTGCATCACCAAGTCTCGGAGCCAGCCTAAGTCTTTTCCTGCAATACGGGCTTCGGGTGGAATGCCGTTGTTATACTTGCCCGTGAGCAGGCCAGAGGCGAGTGGCGACCAGATGGTCGTTCCCATTTGGTACTTCTGGAAAAGCAAGGCATATTCTTGTTCCATGCGATGCCGTTCCAGCAAGTTGTATTGAGGTTGTTCCATGGCGGGAGCAATCAAGTGGTCGCGTGCTGCCACGAGGTGTGCCTCCATAATCTGATCCGCAGGCCACTCCGAGGTTCCCCAGTACAAAATTTTCCCTTGTTGTATGAGGTGGGTCATCGTCCAGACGATTTCCTCCATAGGGACGGAGGGATCTGGCCGATGGCAGAAGTAAAGGTCTAAATAGTCTAATTGTAGCCTTTTGAGGGCGGCATGACAGGCTTCCACAAGGTGTTTTCGGCTTAGGCCAGTTTGATTGGGCCGGGTTCCACCATCACCAAAGAAGACTTTGCTGGAGACGACATAAGAAGATCGTTCCCATTTTTGGTTCTGAAAAATTCGCCCCATCACCCGTTCAGCATTTCCATTGGCATAGCCTTCTGCATTGTCAAAAAAGTTAACGCCTGCTTCGTAGGCATGAACCATCAGCGCTTCGGCGATCTCGTCCGGAATTTGGTTCCCAAAGGTCAGCCAAGAGCCAAGAGACAGGACGCTCACTTGTAGGCCGGATTTTCCAAGTCTGCGGTATTCCATTAGGGTAAGGATTTAGGGATTAGGCTTCTGGTGCCTCTTTTAAGTAGTGATCTATTCTGGATTCAATTTCGTTTTTAAGCCAAGCGTCCGATACCGGAACATAAAAAGGGATTTTGGCCGTAATTTTCAATTTTTGCTGGTCAAAAACGACGGTGCCATCAATGCCCATGCGGTGAAAATGAACTGTATCGCCCTTCCATGTAGTAGTAAGGTCTAATTCGGATTGTAATTTTTCGATTACATAGCGCATTTTTTTACGCATCTGCTCCATTGTAAAGGAGTGTGTGCGTTCAATTACAATTGCCATAAAGGTAACACAACGTTGGGTTTAGGGAATAAACATTCGAATATACGGAAAGCTGGTTTAGGAACCTCCGCAAAGATCAGACGGATTTTCAGCCGAAGGTAACCAAGTATTGAAGAATACCCGTGATAAGCCCTAAAATGCCACCAATGATAACGAGTTTGGTTTCGTCCTCCTGAAAGGCTGGGCGTAGGAAGTCCTGAAAAGACTCGGAACTCAGGCTTTTTACACGGTCCGACAACATGGTTTTGAGGAGGGCTGCTTCTTCGCGCTTAAATTCGGTATCCCCCAAGGCCGAGGCGGTAAGCGAAATCACCCGATCCGAGGCAACTTCTTTCATGTGGATGTAATGTTCTAGGCCCACAAGCCATTGCACCAAGGGTTTGGCGATCCCGGAAACCTCATCCACAATATTACGAATGTATTTCCTGATAATCATTTGGGATCTGTCAGATTTAGGCCCATATAATAAATTATGGATCACGTTTTCGACGGTGAGGATTTCTTGCGCAATAATTTCCGACCACGAGACCGCAACCTCTTGTTGGCGTTTTAAGAAAAGTCCTTGTAAGACATAAGGTCCAATCTGAACAGGGTTCAAGGGTTGGAAAATAATCCGGAGTGCGACCCAATTGGTGGCAAAGCCGACAACAATACCCCAAACAGGAAGTTGCCACCATGTGGGGTAAAACCACCATGCCGTCATCTGAAGCAAGCCAAATAGGAAGCCTAAAATGGCGCCAGAATAAATAATAAAGTTGAACTCTTGTTGACCACAGGAAAGAAATATCCGGTTGATAATGGCGCGGTCTTTGAGCACCTGATGCAACACAAGGTGGTGTACGTCCAAAACGTGTTCCACCTCCATTGAAAGGTCTTCCATCATCCGATGTACGGTTGCTGGTAGCTGAAGGCGCACTTCTTCTATGATGCGGCTTTTGGCTATTTCTGGTAGCATCTCCCAAACGGTAGGATTTTCTCGGAGGATGATCTCTTCGATATAAAGCGGCAGTTGGCGATTAATGAGTTTGGTGATGTGTTGTGCAATTTTTTCGGGGTCGAGCGATTGGAACAATTCTTTAACGGTCCCCACCTTATTAAGGGTATTATTGGTGGTGATTTTGGCCATTTTCTCGGCACGAGAGGGCAAAATACCTACCCAGCCAAAGAACGGGGGTTTACCGATGGGCTCAATTGGATAAAACAGCAACTGGATGGCTACCCAATTGGTGAACCAACCCACAAAGGCTGCAACAAACGGAATGCTGAGGTACTGCCAAAAAACAGGATCGCCCAAAAAGTCGAGCATAGCGGGTGGTGGAGGGATGCAGGGTTAAGGTCGCAAAAGTCTTGAGATGGAAAGTACAAAAAAGATGTTTATCGGAAAAGAAAAAGTTGGGATACATTCACTTCAATGTTAAGAGTAATGCGGGAAATGTGGTAAACTTGTCGTCCTCCCACGTTGGGAGTGAAGACCGAAATCTGAAAAGGGAACAAGAGTCCCTTCACTTCGCGGTAATCGCTGAACCAGGTTGTTACTACCGATCCGTCATTAAGTGGGGTTTCAGTGCCCACCAAAAGAAGATTTTGACGGTCGTAGTACCGTGTGTAGGTGGTTCCCTGTCGGGTAAAGACCACTTTAAATACCCGTTTGTTGTTAAAGTAGGTCCGTTCAAAGGCTTCTATTTCGAGGTCTTCTGCTTCGAGAAAGGCCAACTCTTCTTTGGCCTGCAACAAGGAAGGACTTTCATCTTGTGGGACAAGGGACTTTTTCCCGTCTTGTTCAATCCATGCCCGTTCTGGTGTATAGCGTAATTTATAGGTTTCTCGGATGCCACCGTTCAGAACCTGTTGTTCCACATAGCGGTATCCCGGAAATTTGGAGATAGAAATACGGATACCTTCCAGCGGGAAGTCATCTATTTGTCCGGATATCTGGGCTTCCAAGCGGATGGTAGAAATGTCGCGCCAGCGTTCTTCGCCGCCAGTAATATCTAAGTTTGCCCGAAAGAGGTCTTCGGCACTGTCTAAATAATAGGTTCTGGTTTGTTGGGCAGTCGCTGTGAGTGGCAGAACGGAAAGCAGAAACCAGAAATAAAAACGAGGATGACGTAAGAACATCGTATTATATGGTGTCAAGTTGATCAGGAAGGATAAGTTGGACAGGTGGCGTCCATTGCCAAATGGCATTGCAAAGGCGGATTTCTTCGGCATTTACCAAATCGGATAAGGTAAGTTCGGTTTCATACACGTAAGGGGATTGTTCTAACATGAACCGTCGGAAAACACCAGGGAGAACCCCGGAGGTACAGGGAGGGGTCAGCCAGCGACCTCTCCGGCGGATAAAAATATTGGATCGTGAGCCTTCTGTTACCATGTTTTTTTCGTTCAGAAAGATGATTTCGCCAAAACCATTGGCAAGGGCACGGCTCCATTCGGCCTCGTATAAGGCGCGGTGAGAAGTCTTATGTTGATAAAACGGATCTGCGGATTGGGTACGTACAGGGGATACGCAAATTTTTGGTGTAATTGGTGGCTGCCCTTGTAGGAGCGGGCTGCTGGTATGATGCCATTCGCCCGATTGTTTTAGGGTAATGCGAAGGCGGGAAGGTTGCTGTGCGGCTGGTGTAGCGGCAAATGAAGCGATTTGTTTATAAAACGCCCTTTTCTGGAAGGGGATTTGGAAATAGAGAGCCGATTGTTCCATGCGCTCCATGTGATAAGCGAGCAAAACTGCACCCATGCGGTTCCAGTGAATGGTTTCAATCAGTTCAAAAGGGGGCGTAGGAGTTTCGGTAAGGAATCGGGCTTTCAGCAAACATTCCTCGTATTCATCTTGTGCATTCGAGTCCCACACCACACCACTGCCAACACCCAAGGTGCCCTGTGTTTCCGAGAGTTCGGCTGTTCGGATGGCAACACTGAAAACCGCCTTGTGGTTTGGGGTGATATATCCCACCGAACCACAATACAGGCCTCGTGCCTCCGTTTCTAAGGAAGCAATGCGCTCCATCGCACGTTTTTTAGGCGCACCCGTTACCGAACCACAAGGGAAAAGCGCCTGAAACAGCTCTGTATAGGTGGTGGTATCGGACAACGTTCCTGTAATGGTCGAGGTCATCTGGTGTAAACTACGGTAGGTTTCTATGTCAAAAAGGGAGGAGACCCGTACCGTACCTGGTACACAAACCTTGGAAAGATCGTTGCGCAAAAGATCCACAATCATCAGGTTTTCCGCCCTTGATTTCTCGTCTTTTTGAAGTTGGTCAGCCAATAGGCGGTCTTCCCTAACATTTCGGCCACGCTGGATGGTCCCCTTCATCGGTCGGGTTTCAATTTGTTGGCCGTTTCGCTGGAAAAAAAGCTCGGGTGATAGGCTAAGAAAAGTCTGGGTTTCGGTTTGGATGAAGGCGCTATAACGCACAGCTTGTTGTTGACGTAATTGTTGGTATAGGGTAAAAGCGTCTCCTCGAAAAGGGAATGACATTTTACCCGTAAAATTGATTTGATAGACATCTCCCTCCTGGATGAGGTCACGGATGGTGTCAATCTGCATGGCATAGCGGTCTGGTGTCCAGTTAAATTGCGGCTGGTCCATCTGGAATGTCGCTGGGGGTGGTTCCGGTAGTTGGTTTTCTGGTTCGTTATAAACCCCGAACCAAGCAAGGACTGGAGGCAAGGGAGGGGTATGAGGAATCGGGACAAAAGCATAACCTGCTTCATACGTTAAAAAACCTGCCACAAAATAACCCTCATCGACGGCCTGCTCTACCTGATCTATCACATGTGGTATTTCCGTTAATGTGGCGGCTTGATAAATGGTAATAGGGTTCCGAAACAGTATCACGCGCTTGTGGTCGGCTTCGGGATAGGTGGTTTCGAACAGCAGTGTTCCTGCAGAGCGTATCATGTGGGCTTTTTTTGGGGTGAATTTAAGGCGGTGGGTTGGACAATCGTAGATTCTTCGCTGCGATTCAGCAGGTGTACGTGTAATTTTAAAAAAAGCCAGTGCGGCTCCACATTCCGCACTGGCTGTCCCACCATTATGTGATTAAAGACGTGTAAAAAAAGAGAGAGGTTGTATGACAAATAGAACTTCAACCCCTAACTTAGGGCAAAAGAAAAAAAGAGTTGTCACGAAATTGTCACAGAATCGTTGTCAAATTTTGGTTTCGGAAGCGCTTCCGGTATGAATACGATCCACGAACTGCTTAAAGAACATTGGGGCTACGATGCCCTCCGCCCCGGCCAAGACGAAGTGGTAAAAGGGGTCTTGGCCGGTCATGATGTATTGGCGGTTTTACCAACAGGTGGAGGCAAATCGTTGTGTTATCAATTGCCGGCCTTGTGGTATCCAGACGGTTTTACGTTAGTGGTTACGCCTTTGATAGCACTGATGCAGGATCAAGTCCAGCAATTACATCAACGTGGGATTCGTGCGGCGGCCATGCACAGTGGGCTGAAGCCGTTCGAGATAGACCAGTTGTGGACCAATGCCGAGCATGGTTTATTGCGCTTGCTCTATGTGTCGCCGGAAAGATTAAGAACCGAATTGTTTTTGGTGCGGGCTGCACGGTTGCCTGTTCGTTTATTGGCGGTGGACGAAGCGCATTGCATCTCTGAATGGGGCGAGCAATTTCGTCCGGCATATCGTCTGATCAAAGAGGCCCGAGAAGCGTTGGGTGGGCCGCCTGTCATTGCGGTAACAGCAACTGCCACCCCTATTGTCCGGAAGGAAATCCGTTCATACCTCGGACTCAACGAGCCTAAAGAAATTGTTAAAGGATTTGATCGGCCAAACATTAGCTGGACGGCATTCCGGACAGATCAGAAACGGGAAAAAGTGTGGGAAGTGCTTCGGAAAGTGTCTGGATGCGGCATTCTTTATGCATCTACACGTCAGCGAGTGGAGGAATGGGCGGCTTGGTTACAATCGGAAGGAATTGCTGCTGAGACTTACCATGCAGGCTTGGCGTCAACCGTTCGGGAAAAAGCCCAAGGTTCGTGGATGAACGGTGCTGCACGGGTGATGGTGGCCACCAATGCCTTTGGAATGGGGATAGACAAACCCGATGTTCGTTTTGTAATTCATGTGGATTTACCCGCGACCATTGAGGCGTATTACCAAGAGGCCGGACGGGCTGGGCGGGACGGAAAGAAGAGTTTTGCCGTCTTGCTTTGGGATCAGCAGGATGTAAAAGTTCAGGAAATGATGATTGAAGAAGGGTATCCGAATGCTACCGAAGTGCAAAAGGTGTATGGAGATTTTTGTGGATTGGCGCAGGTAGCCATTGGTTCGTTGCCCGAAAATCCGCTGATGGTGCAGATGGAGCGTTTACAGGAAGTGACTGGATTTAGTGCCACGAAAATCCGACACGCGTTGGGTATTTTGGTACAGAAAGAAGTAATTCGGGTTGTTCCAAACCGAAGTCAACACGGGCAAATTCGGTTTTTACAACCCATCGAAACGCTTCGGTCTCATGCCCACGCTTTGGAAAACCCTCGTTTGGGTGAGTTTTTAACGATTGTCTTGCGCACAGTGAATGCAGAAGCGTTTTCGGGATGGTATGTATTAGACCTTGGAATTCTCGCCAAACGGACCGGATTGCCGAGAGAACGGGTGGCCCGTGGCTTGCAGTTTTTTGCAGCGCGTGGGCTATTGGCTTGGGTTCCACCGGATGGGGCGCTCCGGTATGCCTTGGCAGAAGCCCGGTCCGAACGCGTTGTGTTGGACGTCGCCCAGATTGCAGCAGCCAAAAAAAGGGCTTTGGTCCGATTAAAACATATGATCCGCTATGCAGGTCATGTGGGATGTCGTCGCTATTTTCTGCTATCGTATTTTGGTGAAAAAGCGACACCACAGTGTGGAAAATGCGATCACTGCTTGGGGAGGCATAAGCCCGAAGTGGTAACCCCGAAAGATGAGCCACGGCTGAAGCAACTCTTGCGGTATGCCGCCGAGCAAACCCCAAGAGAAATGTGGAGCGCATTTGCCGACCTGCCGGAAGATCGGTTGGATGGGCTGCTGGAGTGGCTTCTGCACGAAGGTTGGGTGGGCGTGAAAGAGCCTTTGCGTGGAACCTTCCATCTGACGGCTAAGGCCCTGAAAAAAATGGATTGGTGGAAGGGGTAATGCAATACCTTATTCCAGCCATGAAGCGTGAATCCCCGTAAAAAGCCGTACCTTACGCCGGTCTTCATGCCATAAACCTTGCAGGGCAATGATATATCCGACCTTTTTAAAGCCCATTACATCCCTCCTAAATGGATGTTTAGTTGTGTTTTTGGTGGTTTCTACCGGATGCCAACGGCATCAAACCCTTAAGAAGCCAGGGTCTTTGTCTGAAGAAATGGGGGAGGCAATGTCCGCTTCGGTTGTTCCACCTACGCCGCAAAATGAGCGGCACATGCCGACAACATACGAGGCAAAAACGCCACCGTCTGCTGCCACGGGGCGTCCGGCAAATGGAATGGCCCTTCTCCGGATTACCGTGGTGGAGGCGTCGGGGAATCCTGTTCGGGCAACGATTGCCTTTGAGCGAGGTATTACATACGGATATCGGTTGTTCCGGCAAATCCCTCCTGGTGTATATAGGGTGGAGGCGATGGCTGTCGGATATAAGCCCAAGTATGTTACCCTCACCTTATTGGCCGGACAGGTAGTGAACCAAACCTTGTTTCTTGAAAAAGACAAGTGAATGAAATTAAGGTGTAAGAACATAAAAAATAATATAATGATTTATTCTTTCTTAGGAATTTATCCTACTTATAACGAAAAAAATTGGATTGCCCCCTCTGCGGATGTTATTGGAGATGTGGTACTGGGTGAAGAAAGCAGTATCTGGTTTCATGCAACCGTACGGGGCGATGTAAACCGCATCCGGATCGGGAATTTCTCCAATATTCAAGACCATGTGGTGGTGCATGTTACCAACCGGACGGCTCCGACCAAGATCGGGCATTATGTGACCATTGGCCATAGTGCGGTGGTTCATGGGTGTATCATCGAAGACAATGTATTGGTTGGTATGGGGGCCATAATCTTAGACCATGCGGTCATTGGGCAAGATTCTATCGTGGGAGCGAATGCGTTGGTAACGAGCCGTACGATCGTTCCACCGCGTTCTTTGGTGGTGGGTTCGCCCGCCAAAGTGGTCCGGCAACTCAGCGATGAAGAAGTGGCCTTTATCCGAAAATTCGCAGACCATTATGTGCAATACAGTGCCATTTACCGAGGCGAGGTGGTTCCCGATACCAACCCTTTTTATGATGTACATGCACCAGAACACTAAACCGAACGCAGAAAGTCAGAAGATATTTAGTAAACAGACCGGATAGCTGATATGGTGTATCAAAATGAAATTGAGCGGTACATTTGCGACTGGAACGCCTACGCGCTCCTCGACTCCGGGAACGGGGAACGATTAGAGCGCCTTGGGTCTTTTGTGCTACGCCGGCAGGATCCACGGGCATGGTGGAAGCCGGATTTGTCGGAAGATGAGTGGCGGAAAGCGGATGCAACGTTTGTTGAACAGCGGGAGGAACGGGGAAGATGGCATTTTAATCGTCCTCTTCCAGAGGTATGGTCAGTGTCATTTGCAGGGGTTTCGGTAGAAGCGCGTTTTACCGATATGTCCAAGCACATTGGTGTCTTTCCCGAACATGCACCTCATTGGGGCTTATTGGCAGCACGGATTCGGGACTTTGGCAAAGGGTTTCGTTTGTTAAACTTATTTGGATACACGGGGGTTGCCTCCTTGGTAGCAGCCTCTGTAGGGGCAACGGTTACCCATGTGGACGCCTCTCCGAAAGCGGTGGAATGGGGAAAGTCCAGTCAGAAGAGAGCCGGATTAGGGGAAAAGCCGATTCGTTGGTTGGTGGATGATGCCTATAAATTCGCATTGCGCGAAGGAAGGCGGGGGCGAATATATGATGGAATTTTGCTGGATCCGCCAAAGTATGGCCGGGGACCCAAGGGTGAAATCTGGAAAGTTGAACAAGGACTTCCGCCGTTATTGGACGCGTGTAAGACCCTCTTGAATCCGGAAAATGGGTTTTTATTGCTTACGATGTACGCCACCGATGATACGGCTTCTACAGCGGGAAATTTGCTTTATGATTTACTAAAAGACCGCCCTGGTAAACTTCGGATGGGCGAGTTAATTCTTCCGCATACGAGTAGTCCGAAACAACTTTCGGTCTCTATTTGTGGCATTTGGGAAGGGGGTATGAAAAAGATTGGTGAACGCGCCTGAATTACAAAAGAACGGCACAGTTTTGGTAATAGAGTCGGACAACCCTCTTATGGGCTGTCCGATTTCTTTTTGGGTTCGGTGTAAACGGGTTTCATTTTGAGCCTTCTGGATTGGATTATGGTTCCAGTATGCAACATAATGAGATATCAAATACGGAAATTTGGTTCATAAGTGGATAATTATCCATGAGAATAAAAATGGGCACAATCCTTGTATGAATGTTTTTGTCATTCATTTATGGGCAAACTTTTAAACCGCGTATGCCTTATTCTTTACGAAGTGTTGGGGTCATAAATCAAAATCAACGACCCTGCTCCGGCCTAAAACAAGACAATACTGGCGAAGAGTCGCCGATAATGATGAATACAATGACGCTTAACAATAATATTCAACCACCACCAGGTCTTTCCGCCATAAAAGCATTCAATTCTATGAAGGCCATGTACTCCATAACAAAGCGCTACTCCGCAGTTTTGACCGTCACTTTCTCGGTAATGATGTTTGGAATTGGGCTATTAACGCCCGTTCAAGCACAGGATCCTCAACCTTATCTACCTAAAGTGGCGGGTACGATCCGGAACTGTGCCGAGGTGAGCGCTGCTACGACTACGGACCCAGATTCTACGCCGGGGAATTATAATGATTCGGGAACAGATGCCACTTCGTCGAACGAGGAGGACGACAATGCCTGCGTCAATGTGCCAGCCTTCGACCTTGCGATCAGGAAAGTCCTGACGAGTGCCGCCACCATACTACCGGGCGGTAATGCCACGTTTAGTATCACCGTCTATAATCAAGGGGCATTTGATGCCACGAATGTGATTGTTACGGATTACATAGATCCGGCAAAGTTTGATTGTACGGCGAGTGCTGCTTTGCCTAATACAGGCTGGACTTTCGACTGTGCGAGCAATCGGGCCACCTATACCATTCCTACTGCTGCAAAAGCGGTTGCGGCAGATATGCCCACCGGAAAAGCGGCCACGCCTGTTACCATTACCCTGAAAACGCTTGGAACGGCAACAGGATCGGCTACCAATGATTCTGAAATTTCTTCGGCAACGGGCGGAACCGACATTGACTCCGCACCAGACCAGAACACGTCTAATGATGGTACGACCAAGGACGATGTACTGAATGAGTCTAGGCTTACCCCGACAGGTACGGTGGCGGACCCTGCGGCGGATGAGGACGACCGCGATCCGGCCTCGGTCTCGTTTATGCAACCTTTTGACTTGGCTTTAATGAAGACCCTCAAGGCAGGTCAAGGGCCCACCTTCCAAGCCGGTGGAACGGTGACATTTACCATTACGGTGACAAACCAAGGCGGTACCGATGCCACCAATGTTCAGCTCACAGACTATATCCCGACAGGGTTGACATTGAACGACCCCGCTTGGTCTGCTTCGGGGGGGAAGGCGACGTTACAGTCACCCATCCCCAGTTTGGCTGCAGGGGGCAGTACAACGCGAGACATTACCTTTAACATTGATGCCACTGCAACGGGTACACTCCGCAACATCGCGGAAATTTCCTCGGCAACAGGTGGTACCGATATAGATTCTACCCCCGATGGCACAAATGGTAACCAGCCTGGGGAGGTGGAGCCTGTGGCCAAGAATGATGTGATTACCGAAAACGGCACCACGGGTGGCGATGAAGACGATCACGACTGGGCCGAGATCACCCTCACCCCCATTTATGATCTTGCCCTGATCAAAACCCTCGCAGTAGGTCAGGCGGCTACGGTCACGCAAGGTTCTACGGTGGACTATGTGATCACGGTCAAGAACCAAGGCCAGGTCCCATCTGGTACCTTTGTAGTAACAGAGCAGATTCCGGGTGGGATGAGTTTTGTCAGCGCAAGTGGTTCGGGCTTTATCTGTGGTACGCCAAACTTGGCTGGTGCGGTTTCCTGTGCCCATGCTGCTGGTATAGCTGTGGGTGCTACGGCCACGATCAATCTCCGCCTAAACTTGGTTGATGCCACCCAAGGTCCTTTCCGTAACTGGGCGGAAATCTCTTCCGATAGCGGTGATGACCGCGACTCTACGCCTGACTCCAATACGGGTAAAGACGATTTAACTGGAACAGGCACCGATCCTAACGACGTGGTGAATAACCACAACAACATAGACTACACCGGAAACGACGACGAAGACGACAACGATTATGAAGACGTGGCGGGTGTTCAGGTGTATGACCTTGCACTTCGCAAGACCCTTGCGGCTGGACAAGCCAACCCTGTAAATCAGGGTGATAATGTGGACTATGTGGTGACGGTCTTTAATCAGGGCTCTGCACCATCCGGCACCTTCTCGGTGACTGACCAGATTCCGAGTGGTATGCAATACATTAATGCAACAGGAACCGGATTTGCCTGTGCGCCGAGTGGTCAGGTTTTGACTTGTAACTTCTTAGATACGCTGGCGCCGGGCAACACAGCTCAGATCAACATTCGGGTTAGGGTAACCGATGCCACACAATCCATCATGCGGAACTGGGCGGAAATATCGCTGGATAGTGGAGATGATGTGGATTCTACGCCGGATACCAATACCGGGATAGACAATGTTACCGGAACAGGTACCGACCCGAACGACGGCTCTGTTTCGGGGGGAACGGTTAAAGACGATGTAATTACGGAAAACCGTACCGCAAACCCTACCGACGATGAAGACGATAACGACTATGCTGACCTCACGGTGAATCCGGTCTTTGACCTTGCGCTGAAGAAAACGTTGGCAACGGGCCAAGCTGCTACGGTATTTCCGGGAGATAATGTAACCTTTACAATTACTGTTTATAACCAAGGTCAAGCTCCAGCTACAAATATAACGATTACAGATTATATCCCGACGGGAATGACCTTGAATGATCCGGCTTGGACAGCAGCCGGAACCAATGCCACCCGTACGATTGCGGGCCCTTTGGCTGCTGGCGCTTCTACGACGGTGGATCTGATCCTGCGTGTTGGTGCCGCTGCTCCAACTGGGCCAATCACCAACTATGCAGAAATCTCGGCAGCGACTGGTGGAACGGATATAGACTCTACGCCAGACAATAATCCATCCAATGATCCAGGTGGCGTACCGAACTCTACCACCGATGACAAAGTGGATGGCAATGCCACCACCAATCCGGCGGATGAGGACGACCACGATCCGGCTCAAATCAATGTGGCTCCGCCCCAAATCTTTGACCTTGCGCTGAAGAAAACCCTGGCGACCGGACAAGCCCCGACCGTTGCCGCTGGTGATAACGTGACTTTCACAATCACCGTTTATAACCAGGGTTCGGTTGCCGCACAAAATATTCAGGTTACCGACTACATTCCGGCTGGAATGCAGCTCAATGATACCGACTGGACGGCTGCGGGTGCTAATGCCACCATTACCATCCCAGGACCACTCGCAATGGGTGCTTCTACAACCGTAGATATCACCCTGCGTGTACTTCCAACGGCGACTGCTGGACAATTGGTGAACTTGGCAGAAATTTCAGCCGCACAAAAGATTGATGGAACGCCGGGTGTGGATGTGGATTCTACGCCGGATACCAATTCCTCGAATGACCGTGGTGGCCAAGTTGGTACACTCACCGATGATAAAATTGACGACAACAAGCCCGTTGCTGATCCGACGAAGGTGGACGAGGACGACCACGATCCAGCTGCGATCAATGTTGTCACGCTTTCACTTGGAAACCGTGTTTGGTATGATCTGAACAATAACGGGATCATAGATCCGACAGAAAGTGGTATCCAAAATGTGATGGTAAGCCTATTCCGCGATACCAACCGCGATGGCACACCGGATGGCGCTTCAATTGCCACCACCACCACCAATGCACAAGGCTATTATATCTTTACAGCCCTTACGCCTGATACCTATATCGTAGAAATCATGCCACCCACTGGATATACTTCTTCCACAGTGGATGGGGGTGATCCAGACAATGATATTGACTCCGACGACAACGGGATGGTCTTTGTTGGTGGAAAATACCGCTCGCTTCCGGTAGATGTCTTGCTGAACAGTGAGCCTACGGGCGACCTCCTCGGAACGGTGGTGGACAGCACCCCCGACAACAACAGCAACTATACCGTTGACTTTGGTCTCTGGCAACCCGTATCACTGGGTAATCGTGTTTGGAACGATGTGAACAACGACGGCATCAATCAGCCCGCAGAAACGGGTGTCTCTGGTGTGATGGTGAACTTGTATAAAGACAGCAACAAAGACGAAACGCCAGACTCCGCAACGCCTGTTGCAACCACGACCACCAATGCAGACGGTTATTACTTGTTCACGAATTTGCTCGAAGATACCTACATCGTAGAGATTATGCTCCCGACGGGGTATGCTTCTTCTACCGTAGATGCGGGTGATCCAGACACCGACCGTGACGACCTCGACGACAATGGTACAGTGGTTTCGGGCAATAAAGTACGGGCGACCAATGTAATGGTCATGGCTGGAACTCAGCCAACCGGCGAGCCTGCTACACCGGGCATTACCGATACCACACCAGATGCAAATGCCAACTATACCGTTGACTTTGGTATCTGGAAGCCAATGTCTCTGGGCAACTTGGTTTGGTATGATGTAAACAACAATGGCGTAGTGGATCCGGGTGAAAACGGCGCCTCTGGGATTACCGTTCGCCTATACCGTGATACCGACAAAAATGGTACACCGGATGGGGCGGCCATTGCCACACAAACTACGAACTCGACTGGATACTATCTCTTCACCAACCTATTGGCCGATAGTTACATGGTGGAAGTGGTTGCACCTGCAACATATGTTTCTTCTACACCTGATGCCGTAAACCCCAATACGGATCCAGACGACAACGACGATAATGGTATTGGTGCGGCTGGTGGAAATATCCGTAGTGGAACCATTATGCTCATGGCCGATGCCGCCCCAACAGGTGAGCCATCCACACCGGGCTTTACCGATGGTTCTTCTGATAACAACGCCAACTATACTTTAGACTTTGGTCTCTATCGCCCGTCTCTCTCGCTCGGGAACCGCGTTTGGTACGACGAAAATAACAACGGTCTAAACGATCCAACGGAAATTGGCCTCCCGAACGTAATGGTAACGCTCTACCGCGACACCAATAACGACGGAACGCCAGATGGCGGTGCGCTAAACTCCGTACTGACGAATACCGATGGATATTACCTCTTTACTGACCTCGCACCCGATACCTATATCGTGGAGGTGATGCCGCCAACGGGTTATATTTCCAGTACGGTAGATGCGGGTGATCCTGATACCGATGCCGACGACGCCGACGATAATGGTGTGGTGCAGGTGGGTGGAAAGGTTCGTAGCAATCCAGTTACATTGGCTACCGATGCCGAACCACAAGGTGAACCTGCTACACCGGGTTGGGCAGATGCCGTTACCGATCGCAATGCCAACTATACCGTTGACTTTGGCTTCTATAGCCCACTCTCTCTCGGAAACCGCGTGTGGTACGACCGCAACAACAACGGTATAGACGATCCAAGTGAAATTGGCGTCTCCAATGTGACGGTGCGCCTCTATCGCGATGCCAACAACGACGGAACGCCGGATGGTGCGGCATTGGCTACACAAACCACCAATGCACAAGGGTATTATCTCTTTACCGACTTATTACCCAATACGTATATCGTGGATGTCACCGCGCCTGCGGGTTATGTTTCTTCTACGCCAGATGCGGGAGATCCAGACAGCGACCGCGATGATTTGGACGATAATGGGGTTGGAACCGCTGGTGGCGTGATTATCAGCAAGTCTGTTACCTTGAGTGGTGGGACACAACCTGTTGGGGAGCCGACTACGCCTTCTATCAGCGATACCACACCAGATGCAAACGCCAACTATACCTTAGACTTTGGTATTTGGCAACCAATGTCGTTGGGCAACTTGGTGTGGGAAGACACCAACAATAATGGCTTGAAGGAAGGTGCCGAAAATGGTATTGGAAATGTGACCGTTTATCTATACAAAGATTCTGATAAAGATGAATCGCCAGATTCTCCGACATCGATTGCACAGGCTGTTACGAATAGCCAAGGCTTCTATTTGTTTACCAACTTGCCGGAAGATACCTATATCGTGGAAATCGTACCACCTGCTGGCTATTCTTCCAGTACGGTTGATGCGGGTGATCCCGATACCGATGCAGATGACGGCGACGACAATGGGGTCATCCTGACCAATGGCCGGATTCGCTCCTCCAATGTGATGTTGATGCCGGGAACCGAGCCTACGGGCGAAGGGGCCACCACAGGTTGGACAGACACCACACCCGATGCGAATGCCAACTATACGGTGGACTTTGGCCTATGGCGTGCGATGTCGCTCGGAAACCGCGTCTGGAACGACCCGAACAACAATGGTATCGAAGATGCTGGTGAAGCAGGCGTTGCTAACGTTCCGGTAAACCTCTACCGCGATAGCAACAACGACGGGTCGCCGGATGGTGCGCCGATCAAGAATATGACCACCAATGCGCAAGGTTATTACCTGTTTACCGATCTTACGCCCGATACCTATATCGTTGAAATTGTTGCGCCTACTGGCTATGTCTCATCTGCACCCGATGCTGGTGATGCAGACACCGATGCCGATGATTTGGATGACAACGGTGTTGGAAATGGTGGCGGAGCAATCCGCGCCTTGCCCGTTACTTTGGTGATCAATAGCGAGCCTGTTGGTGAATTGCCCACACTGGGCCTCTCCGATTCAGTTTCGGATCTTAATGGAAACTATACCGTGGACTTTGGTATCTATCAACCTGTTTCCTTGGGGAACCATGTTTGGGAGGACCGTAACAACAACGGTAGCAAGGATGGAACCGAGCCTGGTGTCGCCAATATCCCTGTTCGTCTGTACAAAGACAGCAACAACGACAGTAATCCAGACGGACCCGCATTGGCTACCACAACTACCAATGCACAAGGTTTCTACCTGTTTAAAGACATTGGGGCAGATACGTACATCGTCGAAATCGTCATGCCGCCAAACTATCGTTCCAGTACGGTAGATGCGGGTGATCCTGACTCCGACCGAGACGATATGGACGATAACGGTACTATATTGATTGGTGCAGCAACGGTTCGCGCACAACCCGTCACCCTAACCCCGGGCAATCAGCCCACGGGTGAAGGTGCTACACCGGGCTTGGCCGATACGACGCCAGACGCGAATGCGAACTATACGGTGGACTTTGGGATTTACTTACCGCCGAACCTGACCATTACCAAGACCCCGAATCGTCGTCGCGTAGCCGTAGGCCAAAACGTGACATGGACGATTAGGCTGACGAATACTGGCCCAGGAACCTCCTATGCGACCGAAGTAACGGATCAACTTCCGGCAGGTCTCCAATATGTAAGCAGCACTGCAACACAAGGCTCTTATAACCCTGCCACCCATATCTGGACCGTCGGAGATGTGGCGGCCAATACCACACCTGTACTGACGATGGTTACGAGGGTGCTTGCAAATGGCCCATATAAAAACATTGCCATTGTTAATGGTCCGGATGATCCACAACAGCCGTGTGACAATGATCCGACCTGCGATGAAGATGAAATTGTTCCGGACTCCACTGCCGACCTCCGTATTTACAAACGAGTAGATAAAGCGGTTGCGAATCCGGGAGAAGCCCTTTCTTACACCATTACGGTACAAAATATTGGGCCGGCAGATGCGAAGCAAACGGTACTACGTGATCCAGGCATCACGGGTGTACTCGAAAATCCGGAATATAGTGTGGATGGTGGCGCTTTTGCTGCATGGCCTGCAACAGGGGTGATCAACCTGCCAGATCCGATCCGCCCGAACCAAACGGTAAATGTGGTCATTCGAGGGACGATTCCGACGAGTTTGTGTTGCCGCATCATCGAGAATACCGCACAAGTGGATTCGCCGGATGATCCGAGTGGTCCAGAAACCTCTCTTCCGGTTAAGACCTGTATCGGCGTGCCAAACGTTACGATCGAGAAAGTGGTGAACCGTAATGCAGCCATCGTAGGAGATGAAATTGTCTATACCCTCACGGTTCGTAACCAAGGAAATGCGCCAGCCTTTAGCCTTAATGTTTCGGATGCGGGTGCGTTGGTCTTGAATAATCCGACCTTTACCATGAGTGGTGATGCCACTGGTGCTGGGGCTTGGACGGGTGCGCAAACCATTACCACCTTCACGGGTGGCAACTTTGCTCCGAACGACATCATCACCATCATTATTCGTGGTACCGTTCATCCTGAATGGCAGGGCCGTGTAATTGAGAACATCGCACAAGTGTCTTCGCCAGATGATCCGCAAGGTGTCAAGCCCTCGACTCCGGTCCAGACCGCCGTTGGCACGCCTGATCTCAATATTACCAAAACCGTTGATAAGACCGCAGCCCGCGTGGGTGAGTCGCTTACCTATACCATTGTGGTACGGAACGATGGAACCAGCGCTGCCACAGCTGTAACGATCAATGACCCGATTGCCTCGCAATTAGATACCCCAACCTATACCCTATCTGGTGATGCTACCGGAACGGGTGCTTGGACGGGAACCATTACGCCAACCCTCACGGGTGGAACATTAGCCGCTGGCGAAAGCATTACGCTTCGCATTACCGGAACCGTGGGTGCTGCCTTCCAGGGCCGCGCCATTGATAACGTAGCACAAGCGACTGCTCCAAACGATCCGACCGGGCCAGTAACCACGCCGCCCGTACAAACAGTAATCGGAACGGCAGACTTGGTGGCGGTGAAGCGTGTGGACAAAACCGCTGCACAAGTGGGCGAAGCCATCCGCTACACCATTGATGTGACCAACGTAGGAACCAGTCCGGCCACCCAAGTGACGATCACAGATGGTGGCGCGCTCTCGTTGCAAAACCCGACCTATACGGTCTCTGGCGATGCAACTGGCTCCGGAAACTGGACCGGCTCGCTGACCTTGACAACCTTTACGGGTGGTGGTCTTGCAAGTGGAGAAAGCCTGCGCATCGAAATCACGGGCAACGTAACGGCTTCGTTCCAGGGCCGCGTATTGACAAATACCGCGCAAGTTTCTTCGCCACAAGACCCAACAGGGCCGGCCAATACCGATCCGGTGAGTACGGTTGTTGGTACTGCAAAGATTACAGCTGTTAAGACCGTAAACCAAGCAGCTGCCAAACCGGGTGATGTTTTGATCTATACCATCACCGTCCGGAACGAAGGCAACAGCCCAGCTACGAGTGTAACAATCAATGATGCACAGGCCACCAACCTGACAAGCCCCACCTACAATATGGTAGGCGACGCATCGGGTAGTGGTACATGGACTGGCTCGTTGACCCTCTCCACGTTTGTTGCGGGTAATCTGGCCCCGGGTGAATCGGTGGTCATGACCATCCAAGGCACAGTTCCGGCTTCCTCTCAAGGCTCGGTGATCTCGAATGTGGCACAAGTAACTTCGCCACAAGATCCAAGCAGTCCGTTTACCACGCCGCCTGTTACTACAACAGTGGGTGCAGCAGACCTGAGTGCTTCTAAGGCAGTAGATAAAGCAACCGCTAAGCCAGGTGATACTGTTACTTATACCATTGTGGTACGCAACGACGGTCCGGCTAATGCCACCCAAGTAACCATCAATGACCAAAATGCATTGGCGCTCAGTAGCCCCACTTATGCGCTTACGGGCGACGCAACGGGTACGGGTGCATGGGCGGGAAGCCTTACCTTAAGTGGTGCCCAGTTTGCGGGCAACGCCCTTGCTTCGGGCGAGTCTGTAACCTTGGCCATTACGGGTACGGTTCCGGCCTCGGCGCAAGGCACGGTCATTAGCAATACCGCACAAATTACGTCTCCGCAAGATCCTACTGGACCAACTGTAACCCCGACGGTTCAAACGGCTGTAGGAACGGCGAGTCTCTCGGCAAGCAAAACGGTAGATAAACAAGCGGCCAAGCCAGGCGATCCGCTTATTTATACCATTGTGGTGCGCAACAACGGAACCGCAGCCGCTACACAAGTAACGGTGGATGATGGACAGGCGCTTGCCCTGACCAGCCCGACTTATGCCATCACAGGTGACGTAACCGCCAGTGGTAACTGGACAGGAAGCCTGACACTGAATGCGGCCCAGTTCCTAAGTGGTGGTTTGGCACAGAACGAGTCGTTTACTGTAACCATTACCGGTACGGTTCCAGCCTCGGCACAATCCACCGTATTGCGCAACGTTGCGTCGGTGTCCTCACCGCAAGACCCAAGTGGGCCGAAGCAAACGCCTCCGGTCGAAACCGCCGTCGGTACGGCACGCCTAAGTGCAACCAAAGCAGTAAACCGTCAAACAGCCAAACCGGGTGATACCATTAGCTATGCCATTACCATTACCAACATCGGTTCGGCAACGGCCAATACTGTAACGGTGGATGATCCGAATGCGTTGGCACTTACCAGTCCTACTTATACCGTAGTGGGTGGAACACCAGCCAGCGGTACTTGGACGGGTAGTCTGACGGTGACGCCAGCAGGTGGCCTTACCGCAGGTGAAAACATGACCGTAACCATTACTGGCGTCTTGCCACAATCGGCACTTGGTACGGTTTTGACGAACACTGCAACTGTTTCTTCGCCACAAGACCCAGCAGGTCCTGTAACGACGGCTCCGGTTCAAACGGCGGTTGGAACGGCAGACCTGAATGCGAATAAAACTGTTGACAGAACCGCCGCACAAGTGGGTGATGTGCTGACCTATACCATTACGATTACGAACGACGGAAATGCAGATGCCACAAGCGTGACTGTAAACGATGCAGCAGCACTTCAACTGGCTTCTCCAACGTTCACCGTATCGGGTGATGCTACGGCAGCTTCTGTTGCGTGGACGGGTAGTACTACCATCAGCACGTTTGCAGGTGGCGGCTTGGCCAAGGGTGAATCCGTTGTCGTGACCATCCGTGGTACGGTTCCGGCATCTTTGCAAGGGCGTCCTTTGGATAACGTTGCTACGGTTTCTTCTCCGCAAGATCCAACCGGCCCAGTAACCACGCCTGTATCGCAAACCGTTATTGGAACAGCCAAGCTAACCGTGTCCAAGCAAGTAGATCGCGACATGGCGATGCCAGGTGATGTACTTACCTATACAATTACGGTAAACAACATCGGAAGCAGTCCTGCTACGGGTGTACAAGTGACCGATGTGTTGGCTTCTACTTTGGCAGGAGCAACGTACAGTGTGAATGCCGGCCCGACGACAGCATGGCCAGCAACAGGGGTGGTCACCCTTGCCAGTCCTATTCCGGCAGGTGCCTCCGCTACCATCACCATTCGCGGGGCTGTACAAGCCAGCCAGTTAGGCAAATTGCTCGAAAATACGGCACAGGTTTCCTCGCCAAGTGATCCGACAGGTGCAACCACCTCGAATCCGGTGCGGACAGCCATAGGGACGGCAGACCTGAATGCCACGAAGACCGTAAACAGAACAACAGCACAAGTGGGTGATACCATTGTCTATACCATCACAGTACGGAACGATGGCATGGCACAAGCAACCAGCGTAACGATTGCTGACGCGGGCGCCCTCCAATTGACCAGTCCAACCTATGCCGTATCGGGAGATGCTTCAGGTAGTGGGGCTTGGACTGGTTCGCTGACACTGAATAGCTTTACAGGCGGCCATTTGGCGCCTGGCGAATCGGCAACGGTGACCATCACCGGGACCATTCCGCCAGCGGCCCTTAACTCGGCGATTAAGAACGTGGCAACGATTACTTCTCCACAAGACCCGACAGGACCAACGCCTACGCAGGAAGTAACCACCTTGGTGAATACCGCAGACCTGAATGCAACCAAAGCAGTAGATAAGACGGCGGCGAAGCCGGGTGATCCACTAACCTACACGCTTACCATACGTAATGATGGCAATGCAGCAGCGACCAGTGTGACCATCAACGATCAAGCCGCACTTATTTTGACCTCCCCAACCTACCAGATTACGGGCGATGTCCCAGTCCCGACACCGTCGGCAGCATGGCCGGGTAACGTAGCCTTCACTGGATTTACAGGCGGTAGCTTGGCGCCGGGTGAACAAATTGTGGTTACGATTTCTGGAACCATTCCGCAAACAGTACAGGGAAGTGCCTTGCGCAATACGGCGATTGTCTCTTCTCCACAAGATCCTTCTGGTCCTACAACGACCAACGAGGTATCAACGGTGGTTGGTACAGCTAAATTGGTGGCTGTGAAGACCGTGGACAAAGGCGCAGCAAAACCGGGTGATCCACTGATCTATACCATCACGATCCGTAACGAAGGCACTGCAAATGCCACGAGCATAACAGTGAATGATGCACAAGCGCTTGTATTGACAAATCCACAGTATGCCTTGAGTGGAGATGCATCCGGTAGTGGTGCTTGGACGGGATCCCTGACCTTGAATAGTTTCACCGCTGGCGGACTTGCCGTGGGTGAAAGTGTAACCGTTCAGATTTCGGGTATCATTCCCCAAACCGCACAAGGTTCGATAATTGAAAACGTGGCTTCTGTGGTTTCGCCGCAAGATCCGTCTGGCCCAGTAAAAACCGATCCGGTAACGACTACCGTCGGAACAGCAAAACTGACCGCTACCAAAACGGTGGACAAAACCGCCGCCAAGCCAGGTGACCTCCTGACTTATACGATTACGGTTCGCAACGACGGTACTGCAACGGCCAACACCGTGACAGTTGATGATGCCGATGCAATGGTGCTAACAAATCCGACCTATACGCTCCAAGGTGATGCAACAGGAAATGGAAATTGGACGGGTAGCTTGGTTGTCACGCCCAATAGCGGCCTTGCTGCTGGAGAATCCTTTATGGCGATCATCCGGGGAACTGTTCCAGCAAGTGCACAAGCTACGGTTATTAAGAACGTTGTAACCGTTTCTTCACCACAAGACCCAAGTGCGCCTGTTTCTACGCCACCGGTTAATACCAGTATTGGAACCGCCAAACTGGCCATTACCAAAGTGGTGAACAAGACCGCAGCGCAAGTGGGCGAAACACTTACTTATACCATCGTAGTGACGAACGACGGCATGGCAAATGCCGAAACCGTAACCGTTAATGACCCGCAAGCCCTTGAGTTGAATAACCCGACCTATACATTGGCGGGCAAAGCAACGGGTAGCGGTACATGGACTGGTTCTGCCGTCATAACGCCAATTGGTGGTCTCGCGGCAGGCGAAAGCTTTACCCTCTCCATAAGCGGAACGGTGAAGCAAACCTCGCAAGGGAAGGTGATCAAGAATATCGCCTCTGCTTCCTCACCGCAAGACCCATCTGGTCCGGTTAGTTCAGTCGAAGTCGCGACGGTGATAAATGGTGCGGATTTGGCGATCTCTAAAACGGTGGATCTGATTTCTGCAAAAGAAAAAGACATACTGACGTACACCTTAACCATTCGTAATGACGGTTCTGCAAATGCAAACACACTTACGGTAACGGATAATGTGGCGCTGGAAAATACAAGTTATCGCATTAATGGTGGTGCAAGTGTGTCTCCGTGGCCGGGTGTCCTGAACCTCGCCGCAGCACCGATGCCGCTTGCTCCGGGTGGAACCCTCACCATTACGATCAGTGGACGTATTCCGCAAAATGCAACGGGTATCATCGAGAACCGTGCCCAAGTTTCATCGCCCGACGATCCAACAGGCCCGGTGCTCTCGAATCCGGTTCAAACCGTTATCGTTGGTGAAAATCCTGATCTGATCATTGACAAACGACTGACCAATGTGATTGCGAACGGCAACGGAACATATAACATGAGTTTTGAAGTGGTGGTGACCAATACCGGAGATGTGGATTTGAGCAACTTCCAAGTGACCGACAATCTGCAAAACACATTCTACAATGTAACCACGCCGATTGTAAGTCATGGAGCCATTACGGGTGGAACTGTTACATTCTCTGGAACGGCCAGTGGCTCTGGTGGAAACGGTGGCTTCAACTCTGGTTTTACTGGAACACCTTCCGGTTCGATCAACTTGTTGGCCAATGGGGCAAGCCTCGCCGAAGACGGAACCGCTACGATCCGATTTACGGTAACCAATGTGCGTCCGAGCGGAAATGGCCAGTTTAATAACATCGCAACGGCACAAGGGACTACACCGCTAAACGAAACCATCTTTGCAAAGGATGATGTCAACTTTGGCTTTGGCGTTCCAGCCTTGGATGTTGAAAAACAAGTGATTGAAGTGGTGGATCAGGGTAATGGAACATTTGTCGTGACCTATGATGTGCGATTAATGAATACAGGTACAGTTCGCTTAACGAATGTTCAAGCAACCGATGATTTGCGTGCAGCGTTCCCCGCTCCGATCGCCATTACTTCGGTGCGTTCCCTCTCGGCAGATAGTAAGTCCGTATTGGCCTTGAATGGCGGCTTTACCGGAACGGGTAATAACAACCTCTTGACGGGAGGCGCTGGTTCTACAATGGATGCCGGTGCCGTAGCCACCATTCGGATGCTGGTCACCCTCACGGGTCTCCAGTCTGTGGCCAACCGTGGGCCGTTTACCAACGCTGTGACTGCTACAGCATCGGATGCAAATGGGAATGTGGTGGCGGATAACGACCGGGCGCTGCCGATTTACCTGGAAGATGCACCTGTCATTGGGGTGAGCAAAGTGGTTACTTCGGTAACAGGGGCCGCAAATGGTGCATTCGATGTGGCCTACGACATCACGGTGACGAACCTCGGAACGGTAAACCTGGAAAATGTTCAGCTATCTGAAGATCTCCATAAAACCTTTGTCGCTGGTCAGACGAGTCCTGTTCTCTCCTATGGCGTACAAAACCTGACGGTTGTTTCTGGCGCATTGTCTTTGAACAATAACTTCCTCAGCAATACCTATGTACAGGCGATCAATAATTTGGTAAACGATACCAATATGTTGGCGCCGGGCAATACGTTGGCGCCGGGGGCATCTGCCACAGTACGGTTGGTGGTGCGGGTACAACCCAGCCAAAACAATCGTGGACCGTTCAATAACGCGGTAATTGCTACTGGAGATAGTCCAAGCGGACGTCAGACCGGAGATACCTCTAATAATGGCCCGATAGACCCAGATGGGGATGGCGATCCAAATGAAAACGGGGAAAATAATGTAACTCCTGTTACCTTCGAATCTCCTGTGATTGGCGTTGCGAAAACAGTTACCAATGTGGTGAACAATAACAATGGCACCTATGATGTAACATACTTGGTGAACGTGAAAAACATGGGTCTGAGTGTACTGAACAATGTTCAGGTAACGGATAACCTCGGTACAACCTATCGGGTTGGCCAACCAGGTGGCGCAACTGCAATCCAAGTGCTGGGTGCGGCGCCAGTAACGGTCGTCAATCCGGCAACAAGCCCGACGGCTTTGGTCGCCAACAACAGCTTTAATGGGGTGGCAAACACCAACCTGCTGTCGAGCGGACGCCTGAATCCAGGTGAAGGGGCCGAGATTATGTTTACGGTGCGTGTTACGCCAGGTGGTAACCTCGGGCCATTCACTAACACCGCTATCGGTACGGGACGTGGTCCGAACGGAACGAATACCACAGATACCTCGAACTATAATCCAAGTGATCCGACGAATCCGGATCCGGATGGTGACGGGGACCCGACGAATAATAACAATGGTACGCCGGTTTCCTTCAATGAGCGTCCGGTCATTGGTATCGCGAAACAGGTTGTGAGTGTTGTAGGCCCGGCTCAGGATGCCACAATCCCAAGTGGCCAATACAAAGTGACCTACGATCTTTTGATTAAGAACCTCGGCGATGTGGACCTGAAGACAGTTCAGATCACCGATGACCTGAAAGAAACCTTTGTGGGTGCGCTCTTGCAACCAGTATTGGCTTACCGTGTGACTGCGGCAACCGTTACGCAGCAACCGACGGGTGGAACGCTGACATTAAATAATGCCTTTGTCAGCAATGCCTATAACCAAGCGACGAATACACTTACCAATGACATCCGCTTGCTTACAGCTGCTTCGAGCACGCTGCCGAAAGGTACAACGGGTATCGTGCGGATTGTGGTGCAGGTGCAACCAAGTGCTTCGTTCACTGGACCATTTGTAAACAGTGCCATGGCTTCGGCCCAAGGTCCGGGTGGGACACCCACTTCCGACGTATCAGATGCTGGTACCGAGCCGGATCCGAACAATAATGGCAATCCGTTTGAAACGGGTGAAAATGATCCGACGCCCGTTTCCTTCGAACTCCCATTGATTGGGGTGGCGAAAGACCTGTCAAAGATCAAACTGAATCCGGACAATACCACCGACATCACGTTCACGATTGTTGTTAAAAACTATGGCCGTGTGGTGTTGAATAACGTACAAGTAACAGATGACCTGGCCAGAACATTTGGTCAAGCCTTGGTTAGTGTCGTTTCGGCTCCTAAATCACTGGGTGGTGTACTGGCGACCAATCCTGCCTTCAATGGAACAACCAACCAGAACCTTCTGGCTGCTGCACAAAGGCTGAATCCTGGACAATCCGATCAGATCGAGGTGACGGTGCGTGTAAATCCGCCACTAAGCCCCGCTCCGTATTTTAATACGGCTATTGCAACGGGAACCAGCCCAACGGGAACACCGGTACGCGACGAATCGGTGATGGGTAAAGACCCCGATCCAGATGGAAATGGCGACCCGACCGACAATACCATGCCGACCGAAATCCGGATGTCCACCGATATTCGTGTGATGAAGATGGTGGATAAGGCGAATCCTGAAGTGGGCGAAAACGTGCTCTTCACTATTACGGTGGATAACCAAGGACCATATCCGGCCACCAATGTGAAGATCTCGGATGTGTTGCCGCAAGGCTTACAATATCAGATTCACCAAACGAGCCAAGGTACCTTTGATAAGAATACAGGAATCTGGGCCGTTGGCAACCTGAAAGTGGCTGAAGGGGCTACGATGGAGTTGACCGCCACACTAACTACCCCGCTTTCGGTGGTGAATACTGCTTGCTTGCATAGCTTCGATCAATCCGATCCGGATGCCTCGAACAACTGTGGCAAGGCGGTAATTGTACCGAAGAAGATGGCCGATCTTGCCATTACCAAAACGGTGGATCAGAACCGCCCGGTAATTGGCTCGACGATTGAGTACACGCTTACGGTGACGAACAAAGGTCCCGCTATTGCTACGGGCATCAAAGTGACAGATCAACTGCAGCCTAACCTACAGTATGTCAGCCATTCGTATGGTGACCCGACAGATACCTATGATCCAAGTACAGGCATCTGGAATATCGGCAACCTGATCGTCGGCCAAAATGCAACCCTGAAAATAAAAGCACAGGTCTTGCAAGGTCCGACGGTGACCAACATCGCGACGATTTCTAAGTTGGATCAGGTGGATCCCGATCCGACCGATAACCAAGCGGTGATCACCACTGCCGTAGGATCGCCTCAAGTGGATATCGTCTTGGTGAAGAAAGCCAATGGCCAGACTTCGGCTACGGTGAATCAGAACGAGGAAGTGACTTTCCAAATCACTATGACGAATCAAGGGCCAGATGATGCAAATAATATCATTGTGAAAGAACTCCTGCCAGCAGGAATCAAGTACACGAATGGATCGGCCTCGGCCTCTTCAGGAACATATGACGAGGCTGCCCGCGAATGGTCTGTACGTGCTCTTCCGGCCAACCAAACCGTGACCCTCACGTTCAAAGGCAAAGCGGAAGTGAAAGGCACGGTGGCCAATGCCGTCCAACTGGTTGCTGTAAATGAGTTCGATCGTAATCCGTCTAATAACTACGCTTCCGCGATTCTATGTGTGGAATGTGGTTCTCGGATTGCCGACCTCAAGATCACCAAAACGGTGGATGAGCAAATTCCGGCATTGGGTGATGACATTACCTTTACCATCCAGCTCTACAATGCGGGTCCGAATACGGCAACCAATGTGGCCGTTACCGACCTCTTGCCGGGTGGGGTAACCTTCATCTCCTCCAGCGACGCAACCTACAATCCGGTGGGTGGTGACAATGTTTGGAATGTGGCCTCGCTGCCCATTGACGGAAAAGCCACCCTGACGGTTAAGGCCAAGGTAACGGGCATGAACCCAATGGTGAATTTTGCTTCCGTAACCGGAATGGATCAACGCGACGATACGCAAAACGTGGCCTCGGTAACAGTTACACCGCGTATGATGACGCCGCGTACAGGTGCAGACCTCCGCGCAACCAAAGCGGTCTCGAATGCGACGCCACGTGTGGGCGATGATATCAGTTTCACAATTACGGTCTATAATGATGGGCCAGAAAATGCCACGAACGTGCGCATAAAAGATCCATTGCCACCCGGAACCACATTGGTCTCTACAAGTGGAGCCGGAACCTACGACGTGGTAACCGGATTGTGGACGCTCGGAACCATCAATAGTGGCTCGCAAGCACAGGTGGAAATGACCGTGAAAGTAGGCCAACAAGGCTTCCGCGAAAATGGTATCAATGCCTATGCAGATAACCAAGACCCGAATCCGTTGAACAATGGCAACTATGCAGCATGGTGTGCCGATTGTGGTGCGATTGATCCGGCAGACTTGGTGCTGACGAAAGCCGTTAGTAATCCGGTTCCAAAAGTTGGTGAATCCATTACCTTTACCCTTTCGCTGAAGAACAATGGCCCGAACAAGGCAACTGGTGTTGTGGTTAGGGATATCTTCCCACCAAGCCTCCAGTTTGTCCCATCTTCCGTACAGGTTTCGAGTTCAGACCTAAATTCTGCTGGAACGTTCGATGGGCTTAATTGGAACGCGGGTATTCTGGATCCGGGAACACAAATGACCCTGAAATTCGATGTATTGGTGACCAAAGACCTTGCAGTTGCCAACGTGGCCATCGTTGCTAAATCGAATATGCCTGATTCAACACCGGGATACGCCATCGTGGCGGTTACACCGCAACCAAGTGCCGGATTGGCAGACCTGACAATCACGAAAACGGTTTCCGAGCAAACTCCGATGCAAGGTGGCGAGGTAACGTTTACCGTCCGTGTGACCAACAACGGACCTTCGACGGCTACCAACCTGAAAGTTCGCGATCAATTGCCAGCAGGTCTTACGTATATCTCGGACGACGACGCAGCCAGCTACAATCCGAATGCCGGAGACTTCCTCTGGAATGTAGGTACGCTGAATGTGGGCGACTCAAAAGAACTAAAAATCCGTGTGGCAGTTGCTGCAGGGGCCAATATTGTGAATACCGCAACGGTGGAAACAATGGATCAGACCGATCCGAACGGCCCGGCTTCCAGTTCTGTGACCGTCAAGCCAATTGTGATGATGCCTGGAGCAGACATGACAATAGACATGACGAGTGCGCCAACACCAGCCACTTCTCCGGGAACGTATAAGTACATCTATACTGCACGGAATATTGGTAGTGTAGCTGCACAAGGCGTAACGTTCACCACCGTTCTTCCAAATGGCGTAACCTTCAAGCCTTCTACGGTGGCTTCCGCTACGGAATGGGCCTGCTCGAATAGTGGTCAGGTGGTGTCTTGTATCTTCTTGCCGGGTAACTTCAATCCGGGCATGACTCGCTTTGCTTCCTTCGATGTAGATGTAGCACCGGGCTTGCCGGGCGGCACGAACCTGTTTGCAAACGTTGTGGTGAATGCCACCAATGATACAAACGCCACCAATAACTACGATACAGAAACCACGGTGGTAGGTACGCCTGCTAGTGGGGCTGATATGACGATTGCTATTAGCGATTCTCCAGATGTGGTATCGCCAGGTGGTAATCTGATCTATACGTTCTTTGCGTCAAATGTCGGAACGCAACCTGCTAAGGGCGTCTCCTTTACCACTACCTTGCCCTCCGGTGTGACCTATGTGCCCGGAAGTGCAAATGGTGCGGATTGGAACTGCGTCCAAGATGGACAGAAACTGACTTGTACCTATAAGGGTACGGACTTTGCTCCGGCTACCACAAGCGTAGTCACCATCAATACGACCGTCTCTGGATCGGTACCGAATGGTACTTCTCTGACAAATGTAACGACGGTGAATGCGACGCAAGACGACAATCCGGCCAATAATAATGCGGTTGAGGTAACCTATGTGGGATCCGTTCCGAACAGTGCTGATATGGTGGTGGTGAAAGAAGGATCTGCACAACAAGTGAATGCGCCGGGTAGCCTTACCTATTTCTTCAGCGTTCATAACGTGGGTACACAACCAGCAACGGGTGTAAGCTTCACGGATCTGCTCCCCTCAGGAATGACGTTTGCTGTGGGCAGCGTGAAACCTGCTGCAGAATGGAATTGTTCGGTGAATGGCCAGGTGGTCACGTGCTCCTTCACGCCGGGAACAATGGGCGCCAATACTTCACGCTACATGAGCTTCGATGTGAATGTGGCCGCTGGTTTGGCACAAGGAACACAACTGAAAAATACCGTAACTGTAGCGGCTGCAAACGACGGCAATACGGCGAATAATACTTCTGAAGATGTGGTAACGATTGGTTCGGTCAGTACAAGCAATATAGCCATCACCAAGACTGCTCCGGCAGAGGTTGCAGCCAATAGTACATTGGCCTACACCTTGGTGGTACGCAATACAGGCAATACCACGCTCTCGAATGTGAGTGTTCGTGATGTGGCCGTCAATAATAGCCTGACCAATGTAACCTACTCACTGGATGGCATCGCCTACCAAGCATGGCCGAGCATAGGCAGCATTACGCTTCCAGGTGTGCTGAATACAGGTGAAAGCCGTAGCCTAACCTTACGTGGTACCGCACCCGCTTCCGGAATCGTTGCCAATACGGCATACGCAAGTGCTACAGGGGTGTCTGAGGTTGCTTCCAATACGGTTTCTACTACCGTTACGGCACAGCAAAATCCGGGCTTTGATGTGGTAATGTCCAAAACCGTGGATAAAACCACCCCAAATGCAGGCGAAATGGTGACCTACACCGTAACCGTTCGTAACAGTGGGCCAGGTACAGCCACCAATGTCGTGGTAAATGATAAACTTCCGACCGGACTTTCCTTCCTTCCCTTTGGTTCTTCGGCAGAATACAATGCTGCTACCGGAATATGGAACGTGGGAACCTTAACGAGCGGACAGTCGAAGTCTATCACGATTAAAGCAACGGTAAATGCGAATGCAACCGAGTCCATCGTGAATGTGGCGACCGTAGGATGTGGGAACTCTGCCCAGGTGTGTGCCGACGACAACTTGGCAAACAACGTGGCAGCCTCTATCATCAGTCCGGTTCCATGTACGCCTGCCCATCAAGGTGGCGTAGAATCTGATGGTTCACGGATCGTCCAACTGGCTACCGCACTGTTTGATTGGAATGTGAAGAAGGCTGCAAGACTGCAAACCAATGTCTTGAAGAATATTGTAACCTTCGCCGGACCAGTTACTACCGTTGCGGAAGCCATTCAAAACGCCATGACACCGCCCGAAGGATTGGAAGTATTCTTCCCGACCACTGGTCCGGAAAATGCAACCTCTACCACTTCGACGCCAGATGGTATTTTGAATCCAAGCGTATCGAATGCAAATGCAGTTTATGGAATGGATTATAGTACAGGCAATCGCCGGATTGCGGCGGGTATCGCTACCCAAACCTCGGCGGCGGTCTATCAGCACTCCAAACAAACTTGCGATCGCCTTGCTGGATCCTCGCTTGCTTCTGTAACCACCATGACGATCAATGGCAATAACTTCATCACTACCAAACTTAACCGCGACGGTATGACTGATTGCGCCATCTCGTTTGTGGCCTACAAAACGGCTTCAGGTTATGTTGTGGATAGTCGGTTCACCTTGCCGGAATACAAAATTCCGTCCGGTGCAACCAATGTGCTGAACTTCCAACTTTGGGGTACGGCACCACAATATGCCGAGTTCTTGGTGAAAGAAGTGCTGAATAAGCTGCAACAAGAGGGTGGCAGCATCACTTACCTGAACGGTGGAGCCACGGCCCCAGCAGTACCGAATATCTTTGTGAAGAGCGCAACCTATGAAAACGGAGGCTTAACCTTGGTGGTAGAGAATGGAGTAGGTGCTTCCAGTCTCCGACTCAAAGGCGCCGTTACCCGTAACGAAGGAGGCACTGCCGAGCAAAAAGACTGGACGCTTACGCTGAATCCATCACAAACCACCCAAACGGTGGTCGTTCCAACGGGTAATGTCTTCGACGTACAACTGGAAGTTTCCAACTCCACCAATGCAGACCGCGATCAGGTTTATATGCAAGATGGGATTTGGGCACATAACCCGAACGGAGGAACCGTAACGTTTGCCACCACGCCACATGCCAATTCTATTGAATTGCGTGGTTACAAAACCCTCGAACGGAGCGCCCGTGTATCGGGTCAAACTTCGGGTGTGGCCGGAAGCGACTTCGTAAGTCTGTCTCGCTACTTCAAACCGGGTTGGGGCCGTCAGGTGCTCAATGCCGCACCGGGTAGCCCGACTGGTCAGTACGATCAAATTGAGTTCTTTGCACAAGGAACTGGAACCGTTGAGGTGGCCATTAAGAAAAAGAGTACGGACTGGAACGACCTGTTCCGGACCACCATTACGCTAACCCCAACGGGCCGTGTACACCGCTACTTCTTTACCCAGTTCAAACGGACTGCGGGTGGCACCTTGCTCCCAGACGACCTCGAATCAATCGTCTTCTATGTGAAAGGTTCAGGAACCGGACGGACAAGCTTTGATCTGAATGTGCGTGACCTACGGCTACGGAATTCCTTCGTACCGAATGACGGGGAAACCGAACTGCCTGTGGAAATTGGACTTGGTCAGAACTATCCGAACCCGTTCAACCCGACTACAACGTTCAGCTTTGACCTACCTGCGGCAAGTAACGTACTTCTCGAAGTTTATGACGTTCTCGGTCGGAAGGTGAGCGAGGTGACCAAAGGCCAGTTCAACGCCGGACACCACGAAGTCCTCTTCGACGCCTCTAACCTCTCCAGCGGTACGTATATTTACCGACTGAAAGTGGGCGATAAGGTAATCACCAAGAAGATGACCCTCCTCAAGTAAACCATCGCCTTCTTAGGCTCAGATAAGCAAAGCGGCAGTCTCGAAAATGAGGCTGCCGCTTTGCATTGATGGAAGGTTGACTAAAGAAAAACGTTTGGCCGAGTAACGTAACGAGTAACGCTGCTCTTTGGCTCAAAAAAATCAATACGAATAAAACCCTTTCCCGCTTTTTTTACCGAGAAGTCCCGCCGTTACCATATTCCGCAAAAGCGGACAGGGGCGGTATTTATCGTCGCCGATGCCCCGATGAAGCACCTCCATAATGGAGAGACAGACATCCAACCCAATAAAATCTGCCAAAGCCAATGGCCCCATCGGATGGGCCATTCCCAGACGCATCACCGTATCTATGTCTTGCACGGTCGCTACGCCCTCCATTACACAATAAATGGCCTCATTAATCATCGGCATCAAGATGCGGTTCGAGACGAAGCCCGGATAATCTTGAACGGTAACAGGACTTTTGCCGATCTTCTCGGCGAGGGCAAAAATAGCCTGATAGGTTGCGTCGGAGGTCTCGTAGCCACGTACAATCTCCACCAATTTCATGACCGGAACAGGATTGAAAAAGTGCATCCCGATCACGTTTTCGGCGCGTTTACTTTGTGCGCCCAGCCAAGTGATCGAGATAGAAGAGGTATTGGATGCAAGTATGGCGCTTGGTTTGGTGGCTTCTGCAAGAGAATGATAAACCTGAGATTTGATATCGTTGTTTTCGGCTACGGCTTCCACCACCAAGTCTGCATGTTCAACACCACTAACAAATCCCGTAGTCGGTGTAATCCGCCCAAGGGTTGTGGTGGCATGTTCTTCGTTCAAGATGCCCTTTTTAACCTGACGCGACAAATTCTGTTGGATGGTCTCGATACCTTTTTGCAAAGCAGACTCGGTGACATCTACCAATGAAACGGAAAAGCCATTTTGTGCAAAGACATGGGCAATACCGTTTCCCATTGTTCCGGCTCCAATAACCGAAATACGTTGAATATCCATGTTTTTTGGGGTTCTATGAATCAAAAGTGTAGGTTAATGTATGACAAGATTTAAGGTTTTCGCGAGGAAGTCCCATTTACCAATAATATCGCAGAACAAAGTGTTCGAGGGAGTAAAGTGAAACAAAAAGTATCGGGCTGTTTTCGACTTGAGGACGGTACAAAGCGCGAATCCTTTCTCCAAACCGCACGGAAACACAGGCAAAATATCTTTCTACAACTCAAGAATGCCTTGCAAGGATATTCTTTCCTGACTCGGCCAAATTTGACCTCCTAAATAGTTACCTTTTTTAAAACTTGGTTCCTCGCAGGCGTTCGCAAATTTGCCGATCTAACTCGGAGAGGGCATCGTGGTAAGCCCGTATTTCAGTGACCATTTGGCTTATTGGGATGGGTTTTGGCAATGAACTGTTTTACATCAACAAGGATGCGCTGTTTAATCCCCTCACTCCCTGCGTCGCGGAGATCATTGTGGAGGCTATTTTCCAATCTGACGATGTTAATTCCCCAAAGAGCCGCTTCTGCGCTGTCGGGAAGTACGCCGGGATCGGCTTCAAACTCTCCTGCTCGAAAGGTCAAAACAGGCGGATGCGATTTTCGAGGGATGGGCATCCGGCGGTGATCTAGTGTAACGACGGCAGCAACCTCTTCAGGAAAATTTCGGGCATATAGCAAAGAAATATCACCGCCATTGGAGTGCCCAATCAGAATAGGGGCTGTCTTTGGGGTTTGGGGAAAACGGGACCGTAGATATGCACCCACAAATTGGAGGTTTTCTACGCCGCGTTCCCATACGGGCATCCGAACAACAAAAATATCCCCCGACGTCGCAATGGGGGCATCTTGTGGTTGTTCGTGTTGCACACCAGCCACCAAAAATCCGTCTTCCGCCAAGGCTCGCGCAAGAAAGGTGTATTCGGTATTGCTGCCGTTATAGCCGCTGCTAATGAGGATCAATGGAGCCCATGAACGAGCACCAAAACCGGGTGGGAAATATAATTCAATCGGAATGGTGCGGTTACGGCGAGCATCTTGCAAGGCCAAACTTTCCGAATGCACAAACGAAAGCGGTTTTGGTACCGCCGAGCATCCCCAAAAAAGCAAGCACATCAGCACAATCGTATTTTTCATTTCCCCTGTAATTCCGCAACCTTCTTAAGGAAATAATCGGCCCGAAGAGGTTGAAGCTTGGCCAAGCGCTTATAAACCGAAATGGCTTCGCTGTATTGCTTTTGTGTGGTGTAAATACGGGCCAAGGTTTCAGAAACCATGTCTTCGGTATCGGTTTCTTCTTCTGGAGGCGGTGTACGTTCGATGCTTTCCGGATTTGGAATGATGCGCGGTGCTTGCTCCAATTGCGCAATCAAATCATCTATATTAGAGAAAACCGTATCAATCTGGGTTTGTGGTTCCAGTCTCGGTGGTTCAATATACTGAAATGTTTCTTTCAGGGTATGCCAAGAGACATCAGGGTAATTGGGCGCGTTGGGTTGTGGTTCGGCCCATTCAAAATCAACGTTCACTTCCACAATCGGGGCTTCTAGTAAAGGTTCGGGGGAGGATAAAACTGGCTGCGGAATAGGCGCCTCCTGCGTAGGCGTCACAAAGGGCTCGGATGAGGCACTTTCTTTGGGCAGTGGCGGTGGTTTAGGAACCAACGGTTTGTGATGGGGCAGGGGTGGCGGGATAATTTTTTGGGTGACAGGCAGATGCAACCGTTGTGGGCGCTCAAAGTGAGGGTTGAAGTCTGCACGATCGGTGTTTTTCTGCACATCTGCACGGTGGGTGGGTCTTGGTGGCAAAAGACGGTCTATTTGCCGCCGAATAAAGGTACTGTTGGGCACCAAAAACCATGCATGTTGCCACGCATTCAACGCCTCGTCTGTCCGACCTACTTTTTCAGCGGTTTCGGCCAAAAGGATAAATAAAGGGGCATGTGCGGGAAAAGACCGCGAGGCTTCGCGCAACAACTTTAGCGCGTCCTCCATACGTCCCTGATCTATGAAGCGGTGAATGTCATTCAGACGTTGGGTAAGCATATACCTTAAGCGATTCTCCTGCCGTGCCCGTCGGGGCCATTTTTAGGCGGGTGTTGCAGGATGCGGAATAAGAGGCCAACCGGAATCAGACAGCACCGGCCTTACGTGCCGTCCAAAATTGTTGCAGGTTATAGCCACTTACTAACGCAAATCCTGCGGCAAACATCGCCTGAAATGGAACAGCGGCCCATTCCCCAATGTAGATTGTCATCGCGACTCCGGCAATACAATATAAGGCAGCAAAGGCTTCTAACCAGACCACTGGTGAAATCTTTTTGTTGGAGTACTTGTTTTTGGTTGTGATGGCCGTTTGTACATTCGATGCCTTATCACTCAATTTGGGAGTACGTACAAATTCTGTTTTTTTACCCCGAAATGCTTGTAAAACGGCACGGGTATTGTTGATGGAAAGCCCCATACTGCCCGCCATAAAGCCGGGTAGTACCAAAAGCCTTCGGGCCCAATTGGGGTATAAGGCGCGTTGGGCGAAGATTTGCGTGATGACTACGCCCGCAAAGGCCAGAAAGCCCAAACCCAAAACAGCAAAATAGGCGTCTCCCGGCCCCATACCCATCCACCGCAACACCAAGAGGGGTACATGGATCAAAGCAACCGTGACCACAAAGGGAAATACAATAAAATTGGTGATGTGAAACGTTCCCTCCACTTTTACCTTGAGCGGCTGTTCGGCACGCCAAAGCATTTTGAGTAGTTTAAAAGAAGTTTCTGCTGCGCCTTTCGTCCACCGAAACTGTTGTGTCCGAAGGGCGGCCATATCCACGGGAAGTTCTGCTGGCACTTCCACCTCGTTCAGGTATTTAAACTTCCAGCCCTTCATCTGGGCGCGGTAGCTCAGGTCAAGGTCTTCGGTAAGCGTATCACTTTCCCAGCCACCCGCATCGTCAATACAGTCACGCCGCCAGATACCAGCCGTCCCATTAAAGTTCATAAAACATCCGGTCGTGTTACGTACATATTGTTCAATGGCAAAATGTACGTCCAAACTCGCTGCTTGAATACGGGTGAGGTACGAAGCATCGCCATTAATATGCCCCCAACGGCTTTGCACCAGTCCCACCTTCGGATCCTCGAGAAAATGCGGAACCAATTTTCGCAGGTATTCGGGCGAAGGCGTAAAATCTGCATCAAAAATACAGATGAGATCACCTTTTGCAAAGGTCATGGCATTTTGCAAAGCCCCCGCTTTATAGCCCGTCCGGTCGGTCCGGTGTACATGAATGATGTCTAATCCACGCTTTTGCCAATAGACCACGCGCTTTTCCACAATGTCCTTGGTATCATCGGTAGAATCATCCAAAACCTGAATTTCCAACTTGTTACGTGGGTAATCTAAGGCAGCGCAAATATCTATGATTCGTTCAGCCACATAGGATTCGTTGAACATGGGCAATTGCACCGTTACAATAGGCCACGAGCCATCGGGTATTGCGAGGTCGTCGGGATCTGGGACTTTGCCTTCTATGAGACGGCTTTTCCGTGCAAAACCCACGGCGAGGCTGAGCAGGTTAAGTCCGTAAATAATGATCACGGCCATCGAGATGGCATACAAGGCGGCAACAATGGTGGGCCAAGGCAGGCTGCTCATGTCTGATGCAGGTTGGGTTGTGGATAAATCCGATGTGGAACCTACCAATCGGAGGTGGCGGCGGTAAATATATCGTTCGCGATGTTTTCGAGTACTTCTTTCGCGGTCTGGTATTCGGTTTTTCGGGTGTCATTGGGGTCATACTCTGCCGACTGCGAAAAGTCGCGCCGGAAAAGTTCTTTTTGCTCCAGTTGATTGGTATAAGTTGCTGTTACAACTAAACTTACCCGATTTTGGGTGGCCTGTTCGGTACTGGAGACAGCCGTCGGCTGGTTGGTATATTGCCGGATGGTACAGCGCACCACCACATCGGCATCAAAGTCGTTTTGCATCAAACGCAACCGTGTTTGTCGAACAAACTTGTTTACAAGGGCATTGCTTAAGACATCTCCCAGAGCGGGTTGGCCGCTATTGCTTTGGTCTTCGATTGCAGGAATCGCAATGCGCTTAATTTTTTCGTCTATCGAAGTTCCGGACAAGCTGTAGTACCCACATCCCGTCGTATGTCCCAGAGACATAAAAAGAAGCAAGGCCGATAAAATACGGCGACCAAGAGGTTTCGTCCGAATCATAATACAAAGATTCATCACACATGACGGGGAGGGACCTTTTCTTCGGCCTCGTCTTCGGGTGCCGCAATCCCTAATTCATTTATTTTGCGGTATAAGGTACGTTCACTGATGCCCAGGGCTCTGGCCGTTAATCGTCGGTTTCCTTCATACCGCTGTAAGCCTTCCCGAATGAGCCGTTCTTCCATTTCCTGAAAGGTTGGTAGCTCTTGGAAAACAAGGTTATTTATTGGGGTCGAGGTTTCATCCTGAATTTCGGCTTCTTCAATGGTTTCTGAAACGACTGTAGCGGGAAAAGATACGACATCTGGAAGCCGCTTAGGGAATTCTTTAACGGTGCGCGGTGGAGCTTCCGACCAACGCACGTCCAACGGGGCGGGTAATAAGGAGGAAGAAGTATCTGTTGAATAAACCCAATGCGCTTCTGCGGTAATGGGCTGCGGTGGGATACTTCCGTAACGAGCAACCCCTTCTTTGGTCGCCATAGCATGAAGGACGGCTTTCATCTCCCGCATTTCTAATTTCATTTCAAGCAAAAGGCGGTATAACAATTCGGGCGAGTTGCCGAAAGGATCTTCCGAACGATTACTTCCTGGATAGATCAATGCCTGATTGGCCGTTACCCCACGTAACAAGGGCTGAATATCTGCTACCGTGAGGGTTTCTGAACGAACCAATACCGTTGCCTGCTCGGCGGTATTCCGAAGTTCTCGGATATTCCCCGGCCAACGGTATTGCATCAGTAGGCTTCGGGCAGCGTCGTCTAATTTTTTTCGAGGTGCATTATACTGCTGACCAAAGCGAAACAGAAAATATTCAAACAAAGGCAAGATGTCTTCCTTACGGTCGCGTAATGGGGGAACTTGCAGGGTAACCGTAGAAAGACGATAATATAAGTCTTCTCTAAATCGTCCCGAACGGACTTCTTCCGCGAGGTTGCGGTTGGTAGCTGCCACAATTCGGGTATTTACTTTCTGCGTTTTGGACGAACCTACCCGACTAAACTGCCCCGATTCCAACACCCGCAACAACCGAACCTGGGCCGACATGGGCAATTCGCCAATTTCATCTAAAAAGATGCTGCTGTTGTCTGCTTCTTCAAAATATCCGGCACGTCGTTCCGTTGCACCTGTATAAGACCCTTTTTCGTGACCAAATAGTTCAGATTCGATAAGGCCCTCTGGAATGGCTCCACAATTTACCACCACCATCGGACGGTGGCGTCGTGCCGAGAGGCCGTGCAAGGCTTGTGCAATGAGTTCCTTACCCACCCCGCTTTCGCCCTCAATCAATACTGTAATGTCGCTGGGGGCCACCATACGTACCCGGTCTATCAATTGCCAAAATGCAACCGAGTTGCCGCGTAGCCCAAACCGTTCTTGTAACGCTTGTCTATCCATAAGGGTCTTTTTTTAGTTATAATAATGACACATTGGCAGAAAGTTTCTACTTTTCAGCGATCTTGTCATGAAGATGTACTCCCATAAAAAATCCCTTGTACGTTTAGAGGTACAAGGGATGGCCAATTTTGCCAAGCGACTGCCCGGCGCAGCATCAGAGCGGGATATTGCCGTGTTTCTTCTTAGGATTGTTGATGACTTTGTTTTTCATCATTTCCAAGCCGGCAATCAATCGTTTCCGGGTCTCAGATGGCATGATTACGTCATCCACAAAGCCGCGCTCGGCGGCGATGTAGGGGTTTGCAAACTTCTCGCGGTATTCCTGAATCAGGACTTCGGCTGCGGCCTCTTTGTCCTCTGCTTCCGAAATTTGCTTCCGGAAGATAATTTCTACCGCACCTTTTGGCCCCATGACCGCGATTTCGGCACTGGGCCAAGCAAAGTTGAGGTCGCCACGGATGTGTTTGGAGTTCATTACATCATAAGCACCACCATACGCCTTTCGGGTAATGACCGTGAGACGTGGCACAGTGGCCTCGCAAAAAGCATACAGCAACTTGGCTCCATGCCGAATAATGCCGCGCCACTCTTGGTCGGTTCCCGGTAAGAAGCCCGGAACATCCTCGAATACCACCAAAGGAATATTAAACGCATCGCAGAAGCGTACAAAACGTGCCCCCTTGGTCGAGGCATCTATGTCCAATACACCTGCGAGAACCGCTGGTTGATTGGCAACTACCCCGATCGGACGGCCATTCAGGCGGGCAAATCCCACCACGATATTGGCCGCAAAGTCTGGGTGAATCTCAAAGAAATTGCCGTCATCCACAATAGCACGGATCACATCCTTCATCTCATAGGGCTTATTCGGGTTTTCCGGCACAAATTCATTAAGCTCCGGAATGAGGCGGTCTCTCGGATCCAAAGTACCAAAAATAGGCGGTTGTTCCTCGCAATTTTGGGGCAAAAAAGACAGGAGTTCGCGAATTCGGAATAGGCAATCGGCCTCGCTTTCGCACGCCAAATGTGCCACCCCACTCTTGGAAGCATGGGTATCCGCACCGCCCAATTCTTCGGAAGTCACGTGTTCGTTCGTTACCGTTTTTACCACATCTGGCCCCGTCACAAACATATAGCTGGACTCTTTTACCATAAAGACAAAATCGGTGATGGCCGGACTATATACGGCGCCTCCTGCACAAGGGCCTAAAATGGCCGAAATTTGTGGTACAACGCCCGATGACAGGGTATTCAGCAAGAAGATATCCGCATATCCACCCAAGGACATCACTCCTTCTTGGATACGCGCACCACCGGAGTCGTTCAGACCAATAACGGGAGCACCATTGTCCATCGCCATTTTCATAATCTTGACGATCTTCTCGGCATGAGTCTCTGAAAGTGAACCGCCAAATACCGTAAAGTCTTGGCTAAACACATAGACCGTGCGGCCATTGATTGTTCCATAACCCGTCACCACGCCGTCACCATACGGGCGGTCTTCCTCCATTCCAAAATCACGGCTACGGTGACGGACAAATATGCCCATTTCCTGAAACGAACCTGGATCCAATAAGAGGTCTATCCGTTCACGTGCCGTCAGTTTGCCTTTGGCATGTTGCTTCTCAATACGTTTAACACCACCTCCCAAAAAGGCCTCAGTACGGCGGGCTTCCAAGTCCTGAAAAATTGCTGACATAATAGAAAGGGTTTATTCACTAAAATGGGGCAAGGAAAGGGTGCTATATGATACAGCGATTCCTTATCCCTACACTTGAAGATTCGCTGATTTTGTTGAAAACGAAGTGCGAAGATCAGGTTTTGTATTGGTGAAGCCACCGCCGAAACATGGAAAGACTATGTGGGCGGCCTGGTTTATATGTGGCAACGCAGTGATGCCACGCTTTCTTTGGCGGAGCGCTTTCTTCAGACGGGAGGCCGTATCTTGCTCCATGCCAATGGCTCTTTGACATAT